>DZCT01000029.1:0-11526 GCA_022736535.1 Desulfatirhabdium butyrativorans
TTGTATTCGGGTCCGCCCACCGTAATCATGCCTTTATTGAGGAGTTGAATGACAGTCTGAAATATCTGCCGGTCTCCCTTAAACAGGACCAGTTGAAGTTCTGCCCGGTTTCCCGTGATGGATATGGGCGTGATTTTCAATACCCTGTCTTCGGGGAGCGGCGCGGCGCCGGTCTGATTCATGTTCAGATTCATGGCGTTCTGACTGAGCAGTTGATAAGAAGAGTAGCGAAAAACAGATTCCAATTCCCGAATCAGGTCAGATAAGCGCGGATCGGCAGATTTGGGTCCTTGAGACGCGAGAACAGTTTTGACCACAATGTTGATGGTCCCTGCTCGAACTGAAGCGGCTGATACAAATGTCAGCATTATTGTCAATAGAAGTATAATTTGTTGGTTGAATTTCATAGATAATAATAAAATAGATTTTATCGGCAATAAAAGAAGGTTCTCGCGAAGGGCGCAGAGAGCGCAAAGGAAAGAAGAGAGAAATAATACGCCCGACCTGTAATTTTCAGCGGCTTTGCGGGAGATCACTCGCTTATTTCCCGCAAAAGCGCAACGACTTCAAAACAGCGGGAAATTGCAGGTCAGGTTCTGTATTCTTCTTTTTCTTCCTTTGCGCTCTCTGCGTCCTTTGCGAGAAATTTTTTTTTACTTCCAATAAAGTCTGATGAAAAGTTTCCGGTAAGCTCCGTAGGAGCGATATCGTTGTAGCATTTCAAGCTCCGTAGGAGCGAAATATTTGCTTAAAATGTCTCCTGAAACCAGATAATGGTCTGGTGAGATTCCGGCGTTTCCAGAAACATGACAGATGAAATGTCTCCTGTAAAAGAAGTAATCAGCGCGCTGGGACCGACAACCGGCGCCGGCGTTCTGACCGTAAGCGAGAAAAAGACAAACAGCATCGCGGCAATTGCTGCAACGGGAATAAGAAATTTCCGGGAGGAAAAGAAAAGCCTGACGCTGCTCTGCCACGGAGCCTGCCGCTCACGGATTCGCTCCCATATCTTATTTTCAAGCGAGTCAAAGCGAATCTGAGACATCACATTGTCCATACCGGCTCTGAAAACATTGGAAACGAGCTGATGCTCCCGGTATCTTTTCTGACAGGAAGGGCAAGAACTGACATGCTCGCGGATACGAATCGCTTCATCCGGCTCAAGTTCATGATCCCAAAGCCGGCTTAACCGCATCGGATCACAGGTATTCTGATATTTACTCATGCGCCCTCCTTTTCGTCAAAATAGTCTTTCAGCAAATCTCTTAATTTCTGCCGGGCGTAGAAGAGCCGGGAACTCACCGTTCCTTTCTTTATTTTCAGCAGGTCGGCGATGTCTTCATAAGACAGTCCCTCGCATTCCTTGAGAACCAAAATTGCTCTGGCGTCTTCCGGCAACAGTCCTATTTTTTCCCACAGCATTTTCTCTTGTTCTTTCTGCTGCAAAAGGCTTTCAGGATGATCCTCGTCATTTCTCAGTTCCGGAATTTCGGAGCCGTCCGGATTCTCAAGCGGCTGATGATACTGCCTGAAGCGGCGTTTCCATGTGCGTTTCCAGTTCAGACAGAGATTGACGGTGATGCGGTAAAGCCATGTGGAAAGCTTTGACTCTTCCCGGAACGTGTGAAGATTTTCCCAAACTTTCAAGAAAACTTCCTGAACAATCTCCGCGCTTTCTTCTTTGTTATACGTGATGCCGTAAGCCGTGCGGAAAAGCCGCGCCTGATATTTCTGCACCAGCACACGGAAAGCCTCTTCATTTCCCTGCCGGAGCAGCGACAAAAGTTTTGCATCATCCCATGAGTCTGTATTCAGTTTAGACACCGCTTATCAAAAAAAACTCATTTTTTTCAGAAAATATATTCTCATTCCCACGTAGCGTATCCGGAGTGCTGAAATGAAATTTTAGCACCCCATTATGCTAAAATTTCAGAAAATATATTCTCATTCCCACGCAGCGTATCCGGAGTGCTGAAATGAAATTTTAGCACCCCATTATGCTAAAATTTCGCTGCGCTCATTTCAGCACTCCGAACCTTCCCACGCGGCGCGTGGGAACGAAAATTCAACTTATCCGTGTGCTGATATTTTTCGTAGCAATGATATTGCAGCCCGTACCCGCAGGCTGTCTTATCAACACCTGCCCGATGGCTACCGGCGCCGTTGTTTTCGCTGCCTTGATTGCTTTCATCACATCAAAAATCATATTTCGGGGAACCGGCGCGTCGGTTCGGACGCTGACCAACGGCAGATCGCCGCCATCCACCTGCACGCTGCTGATAACCGTCCGCACCGGATGCGTGAGTTCCTGCTCCGCCCACACGGGACCTTTTTCGCACAGATGCCCGGTGATTTCCGTTACCTGAAGCCCGGGACCGCTGTTTTCAAAACTTGCTTCCAACTGGCATCCGTTAGGGCAGACAATGCAAGTCATTTCTTTTTTGCTCATTCTACGCTCACCTCCAGCATCTTCGCGCCCTGAAGCTTTTCCTTCTTTATGTTGATCCGAATCATTTCAGCCGGATGCAGACGGATCAGTTTCTTTCGGGCAACTTTCCGGTCTCCGTCTTTTACCCACACGGCGCGGTCCCGGGACGGCGTTGTAACCCGCAGAGACAGCGTAAAATCTCTCATACCGCTCACCTTCTGAGGAAGCACATATCTCACGCCCTGCCGGGGTTCAATTCTGATATAGGATTCCGGCGTTTTTATCTCACCGTCAAGATAGCGCACCGCGTATTCGCCGACTAATGAGGCTTCGTCTGAAACATGATCCACCAGATCATGCACATGAAGCACATTCCCGCAGGAAAAAATCCCCGGAACGCCGGTCATAAAGGCGTCGTCCACCCCCGCGCCGCTGGTTCTTGATTCTATGGCAATACCCGCGCCGCGAGTCAGTTCGTTTTCGGGAATCAGCCCCACGGAAAGCAGAATCGTGTCGCAGGGAACATAGCGTTCCGTCCCCGAAATTGGCTTGAAATTTTTGTCTATTCCGGCTACGGTCACGCCGGTGACGCGTTCTTTGCCGTGAATCTCAATCACCGAGGTGCTGAGATACAGCGGAATGTCATAGTCATGGAGACATTGCTGAATGTTTCTGGCAAGCCCCGAAGGATACGGCAGAATCTCAAATACCGCCTCCACCTTTGCGCCCTCAAGCGTCATTCTTCTTGCCATGATCATGCCGATGTCTCCTGAGCCGAGTATGACTACTTTTTTGCCGACCATGATATTCTGGAGATTGATGAAGTTCTGAGCCGCGCCGGCGGTGTAAATGCCTGCGGGGCGAGTTCCGGGCAGCGATATTGCACCGGCAGTGCGCTCCCGGCATCCCATAGACAGAATCACGGCACCGGCTTCAATCCGGGTCAGACTCTTTCGGGAACTGACGTAGAGATTCCGCTTTCCGTCAACAGAAAGCACGATGGTACTCAGCATGGAGTCAATGCCGAGCGAGTTAAATTCATCAATAAACCGCTGCACGTATTCGGGTCCCGTGAGTGCTTCGTTGAATTTGTGAAGCCCGAAACCGTCATGGATGCACTGATTCAGAATGCCGCCGAGCCGTTTGTCTCGCTCAACGAGCAGTACATCTTTGCATCCGTTTTTTCTGGCGGCAATCGCGGCGGCAAGCCCCGCGGGACCGCCACCGATGACTACCACGTCATGTTTTATCGTATTCATATCATTCCAATCTTTAACGGACGCTGCCCGCAAACAGACGCGAACCAGCGCTGTTTAAGATATAGTCTTCCGGTCTGTATCCGAAATCTTTCTGTAGTATCTGTACGATTCTGGGGAGACAAAATCCGCCCTGACACCGCCCCATCATTGCTCTTGAGCGGTATTTAATCGCGGCGACAGTCTTAACGCCCAAAGGATTCTGAATCGCGTCGAGAACTTCTTTTTTCGTGATCTGCTCGCATCGGCAAACGATTTCTCCGTAGTCAGAATTTTGTTCAACTAATTCTGCCTGCTCATTAGGCGGGAGTTCATGAAAAAATCCCACTCTGCCCGGACGCTCCGCAACAAACGATGATTTTTCTCTCAACGGAAGTCTTTCCGCAACCATGTCTCTGACCATGAGCGCAATCGCCGGCGAACAGGTCAGTCCGGGGCTTTCGATGCCCACCAGATTGATAAATCCGGGAACGTCTTTCCGGCTTTCAATGACAAAATCCTTGAAGCCTTTGACTTCCGGAGGCGTCTGTTTGGGTCTCAGCCCTGAGAAATTGCGGATAAAATCCGAAGTGGAAAGCCCCGGGAGCAATTCATGACCTTCTTTTTTGAGCAATTCTATAATCTGAGCCGTACACGCGTAGTCATCCGCCGCGTCCACATATTCATTGCTGGGACCGATGAGGATATTGCCGTCAACAGTGTTGGTGAGATGAATTCCCAAGCCAGCTCCGCCTTTTCTCGGCGCGGGATAAACCAGCACGTTGAGACTTCCCTGAAGCCGCTTGTCGAGAATGAGATATTCACCCCGGCAGGGATAAATCGAGTATTCAGTGATACCGAGCATCCGGCATAAGCGGTCAGCGTAAAGTCCCGCAGCGTTTACCAGCACGGAACAGGATAAATCCGCGCCCGCAACGGTTTTGACTCTGAAGCCCTGTCCGGTTGACGAGATATGACTGACTTCATGACTCAGATAAAAGTCAACGCCGTTTGCATGGGCGTTTTCTGCCAGACCGATAGCCAGACCGTAAGGGCAGATAATGCCCGTACTCGGCGAGAGCAAAGCCTTGATGCCGCCGACTCCGGGCTGAATCTTCTGCATCTGTTCGGCGTCGAGGATTTCCAGACCCGGCACGCCGTTGGCTTCGCCCTGTTCTTTCAGGCTGTGCAGGGTTTGAATGTCTTCTTCATCCTGAGCAATTGTCAGTTTGCCGATATACTGAATTTTGACTTTCAGTTCACGGCACAAGTCAGTCATCATCGCGTTGCCCTGCACATTGAGCTGCGCCCGCACCGTGCCGGGTTTGTAGTGAATGCCGGAGTGAATCACGCCGCTGTTGCGGGAACTGGTCCCCATGCTCACGTCTGATTCTTTTTCAACAACAGCGGCGCGGAGATGATAACGCGACAATTCCCGTGCAACGGCATTGCCCACAACGCCTGCGCCGATGATACACACATCATATTGTTTTTCCATGTTTTCGTTTTTCGTAAGCTCCGGAGTGCAAAAATTGCATTTTTGCAAAAATAAAATTTTTGCACTCCGGATCAAATTAGTCTTCAATACCCGCGAGTCGTTTAGCTGCTTTTATCTTGTTCTTGACATTGCTTTCCCGGAAGATGGTAACGCGATGCGCTTCGGGCGATCCGCCGCCGTGAATGTCGGAGATGGTGTCCGCGCTTTCCATTGCAAGCTTTTCTGCCAGTCGGAACATTTTAACGCGGTTTTCCACCGGCACGTCATTTTTGCCTTTGAGATATTTTTTGAGCAAGGCGCCGACTTCAGGATTTTCAAAATCTCTGTCCGAAGGCATATCCGCAACAAATCCGCCGCAGACATCAATCATCAGCCGGATGGATTCCGCCATTTCCTTGCCTTCGTGAATCTTTGAGGCATTTGCCAGCACCGTGTCAATGAAGTAAGTGCCGGACGCCTCTTTTTTGCCTTCATAGGAAGACGCCAAGCAGCAGCCGTAAAGGGTTTCGGCTCTGTGGATCATGTCAATGACTTTCTGTTTCAGATGTCCCGCTTTGGAAGTGCCGTTGTAGTCCATCAGCGTGAGCGCCGTGCCGATCATGCAGTCAATTTTTCCGGCTTTGCAGCCGCCGTGGCTCTGTCTGTGGAAAGAAGAAAAACGGATGACCATTTCAACGGCAAATTCTGTCTGACCGCACATAAAGACTCTTTCCCAAGGCACGAAAACATTGTCGAAAATGAGCGTGGGACAGTATTTTGAATATCTCATATTTCCGGTGTCGCAGCCGTCCAATTCGCGGGTGTCCAAGCTGGAGCGACCCACAACGTGAATCAGTCCCTTTGTATCCGCCGGAATAGCAAAGGCAATCGCATAATCCTCGTCTCCTTGTCTCAGGGCGCGGGTGGGCAGCACGATGATTTCATGCGAGGAAAGCGAGCCGGTCTGATGCGCTTTCGCGCCTCGTACTACTATACCGTCACTCCGCTTTTCCACTACATGCAGATACATATCTTTGTCTTCCTGCTCTTTCGGACCCAGCGAGCGGTCGCCTTTGACATCGGTGACGCCTGCATTTGCCGTGAGGTCATTCTTCTGCATGTATTTGAGAAATTCGGTAAAATTTTTACCATAGTTCGTGCCGTATTTCTGATCTATATCGAATGTCACGATAGCCAGCGTGGAGAGACAATCCAAACCGGTGCATCGCTGATGACACGTTCCGACGCGGCATCCCAGCGCACGGTTCAGTTTGACTCTCGCCACCAAGTCTTCAATGGAACCCGGGGGCAGCGTAAAACGGTTGACCGGCTCGCCGATGAGCGGGCTTTGCGTGACAACAAGGTCACGAAATTCGGGAAGTTCCGCCACTTCATAGGTTGCGCCGGTGGATTCGATGCCTGCCCGCAGGCGAGGGTTGTCCACCACGTTGGTTATTTTTTGCCCGAACATATAAACGGTCGGATTCAGTTTCCGCAAGGATTCAATATATTCCGCTTTTGTCTTCAATCCCAATTTATGATTCCTCCATGTTATTAAGTTTTAGGTCTCAGAGAATTAAATTCTCGTTCCCACGCTCTGCGTGGGAATGCAGCCGGAACGCTCCGGCGTTCATTGTAAAACGGCTTTCAAACCCGTTTTACGACCTCTCTGACGCCTTCAAAATTCCAAACTGTTTTTATCTTCTATCATCTGCTTATAGCCTGAAATGACCCGTTCTCTGACATTTGCCGTATGCGCCGAAAGCAGTTTCTGCGCTTCTTTCACCTTCTTTGCCGCAACGCAGTCAAATATCTCATGATGCTCATGGTCAAAGGAAGTCAGCGAAGCCACAGGCAGATAATTTCCGCCGTATTTTAAAAAAAGAAGATCAAAAATATTCTGTAAAATTCTTATTCTGTTAGGCTTTTTTGACAGGGATGCCAGCGTCAGATGAAAATCTCTGTTTCTGAACAGCCTTTCCGTGGAGCGGGTTCCTGACGCGGAACGATGCGCCTCAAGAGCGGATTTCAGCAGGTTCAGACCGTCTTCATTCAACTGCTCTGCGACTGCCGGAATAAGCGAAGGCTCCAGCAGTTCACGCATTTCAAAAAGCTCTTCCAACTCTTCCAGACTGCACGGGGCAATGTGATATCCGCAATTGGGTTTTCTGAGTACAAATCCTTGAAATTCAAGGCATTTAAGTGCCTGAATAATGGGAGTCGGACTCATATCCAATTTTTCGGTCAGTCCCCGATAAACGATTTTCTGTCCCGGAACAAGTTCCTTGTGATACAGCATTTTCCGGATGGCGTGATAAGCCTTCCGGCTCAGGTCTTCCAATCCGGGCGCATTCGCTTTTTTGCCGCTACGTTTTTTCAGCATTATTGTTTTTTTAAATTTCTTTCTTGCGAAAATTTAATTAAATTGTTAATTATATTTTTAATTAAATTTGAAAAGGTGTCAAGCATTTTTTTAAAAAGATTTTGCCACGAATAATGGAACACGAAAGTACGAAAGGAACGAAAAACACGAAAGCTTTTTTTCATATCTTCGTTTTCTTTCGTGCTTTCGTGGTTAAAAGATTAACACGAAAGTGCGAAAGAAAGGAAAAACACGAAAGCTTTTTTTCACATCTTCGTATTTTTTCGTGCATTCGTGGCAAAAAAATTAAGGAATTTATTATGAGACTGCATGAATATGAAGCTGCAAAAGTATTTGAGGCAGCAGGGATCAAAGTCCCGAAACACAGAGTGGTTCAAACCCCGCAGGAAGCATTGGACGCAGCCGAAGAAATCGGCTATCCGGTCATGTTGAAAGCGCAGGTGCTTGTGGGCGGCAGAGGTCTTGCCGGCGGCATCAAAATCGCTTCAAACGCTTCCGAACTGAAAGAACTTGCCGGAAAAATGACCGGTTCCGAGATCAAAGGCGTGTCGGTTGACAAGATAATGATAAGCGAAAAAGCGAACATTTCAAATGAACTGTATGTGGCGGTCACGGTGGACGGTTATTCCGGAAAACCGGTCGTCATCGCCAGCACTGAGGGCGGTGTGAATATTGAGGAAACCGCACGCAAAACGCCGGAAAAAATTGTCTCGGTTCATGTGGATCCGCAATTCGGTTTTTATCCGTTTCAGGCAAGAAGGCTTCTGCGAAGGCTCGGACTGTCCAACCGGCTGCTGCTCTCGTGCGCGGATGTGCTGGTGCGTCTCTACAAAGTCTTTGCACAGCTTGAGGGCATCATCGTAGAGATCAATCCGCTGGCTGTGCTTGAAAACGGCGAACTCTGCGCGGTGGATGCGGTGCTGGAGGTGGATAACTCCGCACTGAAACGCATCGCACAGCCTCTGCCCAATTTTCTGGAGCGTATCGCCAATTCGCTTGAACGGCAGGGCAGACGCATCGGCGTCACTTATGTTGACTTGGACGGAGACATCGGCATCATCTCGTCGGGCGCAGGCTTGGGCATGGCGAGCATGGATATTATCGGACAGAAGCTTCGCCCCGCAAATTTTCTGGAAACCGGCGGCGGCATCACCGAAGAACTGCTCTACAAGTGCATGGAACTTATCATGATGAAAGAAGGCATCAGAGGCATTTTCATCAATGTTTACGGCGGGATCAACCCGATTCACGAAGGGGCAAAAGGCGTTGTCAGATATATAAAAGAACATCATCTGACGATTCCCATCGTGGCAAAAGCCTTAGGCAATCATCAGGAAGAGACATGGGAAACCCTGCAATCCGGCGGGGTGCATGTGGTCACGAATGTGGCAACCGAAAAAGCGGTAGAGCGATTGGTTGAACTAGTCGGCGTGAATTAACGACGGACGCGCTCCGCGTCAATGCTGTTAATGTAGAGACGCACGGCCGTGCGTCTCTACGCGTAACGAGATGTTGAAACGAGGTCAGCCGACGTTCCCACGCTCTGCGTGGGAACGAGAATTTTTATATAAGCTTACAACGATAATGTTTTGTATATAACAGGAGTTGCAAATAATATGAGCATTCTTTTAGATGATTCAACCTGGGTGCTGGTTCAGGGCATCACCGGGAATATCGGCAAAACCCAGACCCGCTGGATGCTGGATTACGGCACAAAGATTGTGGGCGGCATCACGCCCGGCAAAGGCGGAACCACGGTGGAAGGCGTGCCGGTTTTCGACAGCGTGGGCGAGGCGGTCAGAAACACGGGCGCGACCGCTTCGGTTTTTTTCGTGCCTGCGCCTTTTGTGCTTGACGCTTTTTATGAAACCGTGGATGCGGGCATCAAGTTTATCGTGATTGTGCCGGAGCATGTGCCGGTGCATGACGTGATGAGAATGCGCGCCTACATCAAAGACAAAGATGTGTTCACGCTGGGACCCACCACGCCGGGGATTCTCGTTCCCGGCAAAGGCAAAATGGGGATTATGCCCGCTTCTCTGTTCATTCCGGGGAGAGTGGGGATTATCTCCCGGAGCGGCACCTTGTCTTATGAATTTGCAGGCATTCTGTCTGAAAAAAATATCGGGCAAAGCACTGTCGTGGGCATGGGCGCGGACCCTGTTGTTCTCACCAATCTTGAAGATATTCTTAAAAAATTTCAGGATGATGATGAAACAGACGGGGTGATTGTCGTGGGAGAAGTCGGCGGCGAGCAGGAGGAAAAAGCTGCGGTATTTATCAAAAATAATATGACAAAACCGGTTGCCGCGTATATCGCGGGCAGATTCAGCCCCAAAGGAAAACGCATGGGACATGCCGGCGCAATTGTCAGGGGTTCAGCGGGAACATATCAAGGCAAATGCAAAGCTTTTGAGGAAGCGGGCGTGTATGTGCTGAACAGCCCCATAGATGTGCTGGACTGGGCGGCAAAACATCGTCTGAACTGAAGACAGTGCTGAAAATAAAGGATGATTTCAGCAGGGACATGCAGGGATACCGTCTTTCCCGCGTCTCCCTGCTGTTTTGCTTTCCCCCCTGTTTTCAAATCTCTCTGTATTTATCACTTGAATTTATCTCTGCTTATTGCTATTTAACTTTCCAATCTTCTTTTTTCAATTTTCAATCACAGAGGAACAGGAACAATGATTTCAAGCCGGGCAGAAAAAATCACTTCTTTTATTGTCATGGATGTGCTTGAAAAAGCGCATGAAATGGAACATAACGGCATTCATATCATTCATCTGGAGGTGGGGGAGCCGGATTTTGATGTGCCGGCCTGCGTCAGGGAAGCGGTATGCAAAGCGGTCAGAGACGGACGCACCCATTATACCCACAGTTTGGGGATGCCGGAACTCCGGGAAGCCTTATGTGAATACTATTTCAAAACTTACAGCGTGAATGTGACGCCGGATCAGATTGTCGTGGGCGCGGGAACATCGCAGGTGATGTTCGCTCTGTTTGCCGTGCTTCTGGAAAGAGGCGATGAGGTGATTATTTCGGATCCCCACTATGTATGTTATCCGAATTTCATCAGATTCGTGGACGCAGAACCGGTGACAGTGCCGGTTTATGAAGCAGACGGATTTCAGTTCCGTACCGAAGCCATCAGAGAAAAAATAACAGACCGGACAAAAGCCGTATTTATCAATTCGCCTTCAAATCCTACGGGCAATCTGCTGTCTGCAAGCCGCATGAAAGAAATTGCCGCTCTGACGGAACCGGGCAGGTCTTATGTTGTTTCAGATGAAATTTATCACGGGCTGGTGTATGAGGGAAAAGCACACTGCATTTTGGAATTTACGGACAAAGCCTTTGTCTTCAACGGATTTTCAAAGCTTTATGCCATGACCGGACTGAGGCTCGGATATGTGATTGCGCCCAAGCCTTTTATCCGGGCGATTCAGAAAATTCAGCAGAATTTTTCGATCTGTCCCAACTCGACGGCGCAAATCGCAGGAATTGCCGCGCTCCGGGATGCGGGAGAAGATGTTGCCCGTATGAAAGAGATATACAATGAGCGGCGAAAATACATGATCCGCCGTCTCAAAGACATGGGTTTCGGAATCACCGTTGAACCGACGGGGGCATTTTATGTCTTTGCAAATGCAAAGCATATTTCCGGCGATTCCTACAAACTTTCTTTTGATATTTTGGATAAAGCGCATGTGGGCGTCAGTCCGGGCATCGGTTTCGGGAAAAACGGGGAAGGCTATCTGCGTTTTTCCTATGCCAATTCCATAGAAAATATCGAGGAAGGCATGAACCGGATAGAGAAATATCTGAAGTTGTAAGCCACAGACACACACAGACATACACAGACAAAACAGATAAAACATTTTCGGGTTCTTGTCTGTGTCCGTCCGTGTGCGTTTGTGGCAGAAAGAATTATTTTGAAGTTGTAAGCCGCAGACACACACAGACATACACAGACAAAACAGATAAAACATTTTCGGGTTCTTGT
>DZCT01000029.1:11626-15488 GCA_022736535.1 Desulfatirhabdium butyrativorans
CTGTGTCCGTCTGTGTGGGTCTGTGGCAGAAGGAATTATAATGCTAATAACATCAGCCGAATTTGTAACCAGTGCAACCGAGCCGTCTCACTATCCGCCCGCGGCACTGCCGGAAATTGCTTTTGCAGGACGCTCCAATGTGGGAAAATCTTCTTTAATCAACAAACTTGTGAACCGAAAGCAGTTGGTAAAGACCAGTTCCACGCCCGGACGCACGCAACTGCTGAATTTTTTTTTAATAAACAAGGCATTTCATTTTGTGGACCTTCCGGGATACGGCTATGCAAAAGTGCCGGTCCCGATCAGGAAAAAATGGGGGCCCATGATTGAAACCTACCTTTCCACGAGAAACACACTGAAAGGAGTGGTGCTGATTATAGACATCCGCCGCATTCCGGGCAGCGAGGAACGGAATCTGATTGACTGGCTCAATCATTTCAAGATTCCGATGGTTCCGGTGCTGACCAAATCGGACAAACTTTCAAAAACAAATCAGATCAGACAGCAGGCTGCCATTGCGAAATTTTTTTCCATAGAAAAAAATGATCTGACAATTTTTTCCGCAAAATCGGAACAGGGGAGAGAAGCGGTTTTAAGCCGTATCGAATATCTTATTAACAGCAATTTTATTTGAAAAAGACTTTATCGGAAATAAAAAGAAAAGAAGAATACAGATGCAGAATCAGAATACATTCAAATCCGGATTTGTCGCCATTCTCGGCGCGCCCAATGTGGGCAAATCCACGCTGTTAAACCGAATGCTGGGCGAAAAAATCTCCATCACCTCCAAAAAAGCGCAGACCACACGCAACCGCATCCTCGGCGTCCGCCACGAACCCGCGGCACAGATTGTTTTTCTGGATACCCCCGGTATTCATGACGCCAGAAATACGCTCAATATCCGAATGAAAGACACAGCGGTTTCTGCAATGGGGGATGCGGATCTGATTTTGTTTGTCACAGATATTTCAACTCCGGATTCGGATTCGGAAACGCTGGTGATTCAAAAGCTTAACAAGCAGAAAAAACCGGTCATCCTTGTCATCAATAAAACGGACCTTGTCAGAAAACCGGAAATTCTCGGCGCTATCGAAAAATGGGCAGGCATTTATCCCTTTGAAGCCCTGATTCCGCTTTCCGCCAAACACGGAGATCAGATAAACGATCTGGTTGAAGCAATGGTGAAACTGCTGCCCCAGGGACCGCCCTATTTCCCGGAAGACGCGCTGACCGACATGCCGGAGCGTTTCATTGCAGCGGAAATGATACGGGAAAAAGTTTTCCGCTTTACAGGAGAAGAAATCCCTTATTCGGCTGCCGTTACAGTGGATGAGTTTTCCGAAAGCCCGGACTTAGTCAGCATCCATGCCACCATTCATCTGGAACGGGATTCGCAGAAAGGCATTGTCATCGGAAAAAGCGGGGCAAAGCTGAAACAGATCGGAGCGGAAGCCCGAAAGGAAATCGAGCGGATGGTCGGCGTGCAGGTTTTTCTGAAACTTTTTGTCCGGGTGGAGAAAAACTGGACCAAAGATACAAAAGCCTTGCAGAAATTCGGTTATTGACGTGATGAGAAATTTTTTCCCCACAGAGGACACAGAGCAGAAAAAAACCACAGAGAACACAGAGATTTTTAAAACTCTGTGTTC
The DNA here is from genome assembly GCA_022736535.1 of Desulfatirhabdium butyrativorans. Classification (GTDB taxonomy): domain Bacteria; phylum Desulfobacterota; class Desulfobacteria; order Desulfobacterales; family JAIFKL01; genus JAIFKL01. The sequence goes on from DZCT01000029.1 coordinate 13,276, forward strand.
TCTGTGGGGGAAAAAAATTCCCACAGAGGACACAGAGCAGAAAAAAACCGCAGAGGGCACAGAGATTTTCACAGAGTTCATGATAACTCTGTGTTCTCTGTGGGAAACCCTCTGTGAACTCTGTGGGAAATTTTTTTTGCCGTCAGAGGACACTATTGAGAAAAGACTTGTTTTATGAGATACAAAATCTTTCTGATTGACGATGTTAAATTCAATATTGATGTGATTGCCGAAGCATTGAAAGGCGAATACGACATCAGCTTTGCCATGACCGGCGAAGAGGCGGTCAGATGCGTTCATGATGAAAAACCCGATCTGATTCTTTTGGATATTATGATGCCCGGTATGGGCGGCTTCGAGATCTGCCGCTATTTTAAAGAACAGCCCGACTCAAAGGATATTCCTGTCATATTTCTTACCGTTCTCGACAGCCCCGAAGATAAAACCGCCGGTTTTGAAGCCGGCGCGGTGGATTATATCATCAAGCCTTTTGACATCACGGAAATCAAAGCCCGAGTGAAAACGCATCTGGAACTCAAAAGCCTCAGAGATGTGCTGGAGCAGCGGGTCAGAGACCGCACGCTGGAATTGGAACTGTCCAACGTCCGTCTGAAACAGGAGATCGCCGGACATCGCCGGACAATGACCGCGCTGAAAGCCGGCGAAGAACGCTACCGTCTGCTGACAGAAAATGTGGCAGACGGCGTGTTTATTGTTCAAAATCAACATCTGGTCTTTGTAAATCCCGCATATACGGCGATTTTCGGTTATTCTGAGCGAGAACTGGTCGGAAAAAACCCTGTTTTTCTGTACCGTCAGGATTATCAGGAGGCTTTTAAGGAAATTTACAGGCTTTCCGAAAACGGGGAGCGCCTTGTCGGGCAGAACAGGGCTGCTGAAAATTTTCAGGCGGTCTGCATCTGTCGGGACAGCCGGGAAATCTGGACTGAAGAACGGCACAGCCCCATCGAATGGAAAGACCGCCCTGCCCTGCTCGGCACGATCAGAGACATTACCCAGAGGAAACTCAGAGAAATCGGTATTGAAAAAGAAGCTGAAAACCTTCGCAGCCAAAACATCAGACTGCTGTCGAGCATAGGCGAGCGCTACCGGCTGGGGAGCATGGTGGGAAAAAGTCCGGCAATACAGCATCTGTATAAATTTATTGTGAATGCTGCCGCGTCCGAGGCAGATGTGATTCTTTACGGCGAATCCGGAACCGGCAAAGAACTCAGCGCCAGAATGATTCATGACCTGAGCCGGCGCCGGGAATATCCTTTTGTGGCTGTCAACTGCGGGGCTGTTCCCGAAGCGCTGTTTGAGAGCGAATTTTTCGGATACCGGAAAGGCGCATTTACCGGGGCCTTTACAGACAAAAAAGGATTTTTTGATCTGGCAGACAGCGGCACGCTTTTTCTGGACGAAGTGACCCAACTGACGCCGGCAATGCAGGCAAAACTCCTGCGGGTCCTTCAGGACAGAGAATATATCCCGCTGGGGACCGGCAAAAGCAGAAAAGCCGATGTCCGCATCATTTCCGCCTCAAACCGGAAGCTGAAAGATGAGGTGCTGCTGGGGCGGATGCGGGAAGATTTTTTTTATCGGATTCACATCCTTTCTGTCACGGTTCCGCCCCTGCGGGAGAGAAAAGACGATATTCCCCTGCTGACAGATCATTTTTTTAATTCACGGGGCAGCGCGCTGTGTTATTCGGCGCTGCCCGGAAATATTGCTCAGACTTTGTATCATTATCAATGGCCCGGAAATATCCGTGAACTTCAGAATGCGCTGGAACGCTATTTGGCGACAAGGCAACTGAATCTGACGGATGTTTCTGATCCTGAAGATATGAAAAAAAGCCCTTTTGCTTCAGACACAGACTGCCATTTTGAAAAACTCAGGGATGCTGCCAAAGATTTTGAAAAAAAATTTATTATCAGAATGCTGGAGCAGAATCGCTGGAACAGAAGCAGGACAGCCGCGCTGCTCGGTATCAGTCTGAAAACGCTTTTCAGAAAAATGAAAGCATACAGGCTGAATCAGTCATAAAATCAGTTTGGAATTAAATGAGGGGTCGGGGAGTTTTTCCCGGAACTGTCATTCTGAGCGCGGCGAAGAATCTCATTCTGACACTGAGACCCTTCGCTGCGCTCAGGGTGACAGTGCCTGGTGTCATTCTGAACGTAGCGAAGAATCCCGCATTTCAGAATGAC
>DZCT01000029.1:15588-19345 GCA_022736535.1 Desulfatirhabdium butyrativorans
GACAGTGCCTGGTGTCATTCTGAACGTAGCGAAGAATCCCGCATTTCAGAATGACATATTTTATCAGTATATTATAAAAAAATCCCCGCCCCCTCAATTAAATTAACCGGGGTGCTATTTTTCCTTCAATATCTGATAATACTGTATCACTTTTTTCACGTAATTCTGTGTTTCCTGAATGGGCGGAATGCCCTGATGACGTTCAACCCGCTCAGGTCCCGCATTGTAACCGGCAATTGCATGAGACCATTTTCCGTCAAAGCGGTCTAAAAGATAGCGGAGATAGCGGGTCCCGCCCTTGATATTTTCCTCCGGATCAAAGACATCGTAAAGATTCAGAAAATTGGCAGTCGCCGGTATGATCTGCATCAGCCCCTGCGCGCCCTTGGGCGAAACCGCCCTCGGATTGAAATTGGATTCCACCTTAATCATCGCTTTTACCAAAGGAAAAGGAATGCCGTACATCTGCGATGCCTGATTTATCAGTCCGTCGTACTGATCCGACCAATAGCTGTATGAAGAAGACGGCGAGGAATAGGCGTAATCAGGATTGAAATATGAAGGACTGCTTTTCAGATAAACTTTATATTCAGAGGAAGTCGGCGCATTTGTAAAATGCCTCACGCCTGCTTTGTCAATATAGATATATATGTCAGCATAAAGGGGCGAGGCAAAAGCAAATACGGGAAGAAGTGTATAACATATCCATATATATAAAAATTTTATATTGTTTGGGATGGATTTTTTCATATATATCTCCCGGTTCGTGTTCAACTTTTTTTTAACCGCAAAGAACGCAGAGAAGGCGCAAAGGAGTGCTGAAAAATTTCAGCACTCCGGAAAGCTGTAGAACGGGTATGGCTTAAATCAGATAAACCCGCTTTACTGTGAAACTTGACTACTTCGGAACGTCACTCATCGGGATGCCGAGCGCCTCAGCCACCCCCTGTCCGTAAGCCGGATCCGCTTTGAAACAGTTGCCGATATGACGCACCTTGATCTCTTTGGGCGCGTCTCCCATGGCGCGGGCGGTGTTCCCGAACAACGCTTTTTTCTGTTCTTCGCTCATCATGCGGAAGAGCTTGCCGGGCTGGGAGTAGTAATCATCGTCCGTGCGGTGATTCCAGTGATCCGCCGCGCCTTCCAAAGAAAGGGGCGGTTCGGCAAAATCCGGCTGCTGCTGCCATTACCCGTAGCTGTTGGGTTCGTACCCGAGCGTGCTGCCGTAATTGCCGTCAACCCGCATCGCGCCGTCCCGGTGATAACTGTGGAAGGGACAGCGGGAACGGTTGACCGGAATCAGATGGTGATTCACGCCGAGCCGGTAACGCTGGGCGTCGCCGTAGGAAAAGAGCCGTCCCTGCAACATCTTATCCGGAGAAAAACCGATGCCGGGGACAATGTTTGCCGGATTGAAAGCCGACTGCTCGACCTCGGCAAAATAGTTTTCAGGATTGCGGTTCAGTTCCATCACGCCGACTTCAATCAGGGGATAGTCTTTGTGAAACCAGACCTTTGTGAGATCAAAGGGATGATAGGGACATTTTGCCGCGTCTTTTTCCGGCATGACCTGAACAAACATGGTCCAGCGGGGGAAATCGCTCTTCTCAATGCTTTCATACAGATCACGCTGATGACTTTCCCGGCATTTTCCGACAACCGCCTCGGCTTCCGCATCCGTGAGATTTTTGATTCCCTGCTGGGTTCTGAGATGAAATTTGACCCAAAAGCGTTCATTTTCGGCATTTATCAGGCTGAAAGTGTGAGAGCCGAAACCGTGCATGTGGCGATAGGTGGCGGGAATGCCGCGGTCGCTCATCACAACAGTCACCTGATGCAGTGCTTCAGGCAGCGATGTCCAGAAATCCCAGTTATTTTTGGCGCTTCGCAAGTTGGTGTGCGGGTCGCGCTTGACCGCATGATTCAAATCCGGGAACTTGAGCGGATCCCGCAGGAAAAAGACCGGCGTGTTATTGCCCACCAAATCCCAGTTGCCTTCCTCAGTGTAAAACTTGATGGCAAAGCCTCGAATGTCCCGCTCCGCATCTGCCGCGCCCCGTTCGCCCGCCACTGTGGAGAAACGAACAAAAAGATCGGTCTTTTTCCCGATCTGGGAGAATATTTTCGCCTTGGTATAGCGGGTGATGTCGTGCGTGACGGTGAACGTGCCGTAAGCGCCGGAGCCTTTGGCGTGCATCCGGCGTTCAGGGATGACCTCCCGGTCAAAATGCGCGAGCTTTTCCAGAAACCAGACATCCTGCAAGAGCATGGGACCACGGGGTCCGGCGGTCATCGCATTCTGATTGTCGGGGACAGGCGCCCCGGCGTTGGTGGTCAGTTTTTTCTTCTCGTCTTTCATTGTTGTTCTCCTTTCGGGTTTGGATTTGATTCGGCTTGGAGATGTTTCTCGCAAAGGCGCAAAGAAAGTTTCCAAGGTCTCTCATTCCCACGCGGAGCGTGGGAATGAGTTGAACGAGAAGCAATCTCTTTGCGTCTTTGTGAGAAACTTTATTTCCGACAGATTCAGCCGTCTTTCTGATAAAGAATAATTCTTAATAAAGAATCATTATCCGAATGTCAACAGAAATATCACGCTTTCCTCTTTTTTCTTTGGCAATCCGGACAAACGCCGAAAAAATCAAGACGATGACTGACAATATGAAACCCCGTATCTGAAATGAGTTCCTGCGTCATATCTGTCAAGCTTGCCAGGTCCGGGTCAACAATTTTCCCGCATTCGGTGCAGATGAGATGCGGATGCGGATAAGGCTTGCTACCGTCATAGCGGTTGCTTCCCTGGGGAAATCCCAATTCCAGCACTTCATTGAGTTCTTTAAGAAGCGTCACAGTTTTATAAACAGTTGCCACACTGATTGTGGGAAAATTCTTTCTCACCTTCTCATATATGCTTTCAACAGTCGGATGCCCATAGCCGGCGGCAAGGATTTTGACCACCGCCATCCGCTGGGGCGTGATTCGGAAATCACGCGCTTTGAGCTTGTCGAGCATCCTGTCAAGTCGTTTTTGCATATCGTTCTGTATTGTCCTACGGAATGAGGAATTTCTCAAACAAATTTCCAAGAATCCAAAGATATCCTGTTTTTTTCAAGAAGTATCAGAGGACTCGTATTGGAAACGGCTATCATCAGATTTTCTCTAAAAGATTTACTTCTCTGTCGAGTTCTTCAGGACTGATTCTGATAAAAGGAATCCCTTTTCTGCCTGCATATCTGATGAACTCGAACCGCTCCATTCCGAGTATTTCCGCCGCTTTGCCGGAAGACAGTTTTCCCTCCCGGTAAAATTCGAGTACGGCAGCCTCTTTGATGATTTCCGCATCATCCTGATAAGAGGAAAACAGCGACTCTAACACCTCCGTCGGAAAAAACAGTTGAATTTTTTTCAGCGTCATAGTCAAACGCTCACTTTCATTATTTCGGAACAAACAGAAACGACAAGAGACTTCACTCCTCTGTCTAATCATTCTGAGACACGAGCAATCTGACAGATTTTTTTCTGTTTTTCAAAAGTGTTACAGAACTTCTTAAACGCATTGCATTTATCGCTTTCAAACAAATTTTGATAATCATCTTTTGCAAGGCAGCCCACAAGCAGATATGTATCAGCACAGGCAATATTTCAGATAAAACAAAGTCGAAATGTTGTCATAATAATTCTAATAGTTACATCGCTGCTTTTATTGCATAACAACGAGCTAACCGGCAGGGCGATAGCCCTGTCCGGTTGAGCGACTGGT
>DZCT01000433.1 GCA_022736535.1 Desulfatirhabdium butyrativorans
TTTCCGGTTTTCTGCTCAATCCAGCTCATGCCGTCTTCAAAGAGCCGAATATCGCCCCGAAAACGGTTGATGATACATCCGGCAATCCGCTCCTGCCGAGGCGGTTCGAGACAAGCCAGCGTTCCGACAATCTGAGCAAAAACGCCGCCTTTGTGAATGTCCGCCACGAGAATCACGGGCGCATCAGCGTACTCCGCCATGCGGAAATTGACAATATCATGCGCCGACAGATTGACTTCCGCGCAGGAGCCCGCGCCTTCCATGATGACAATCTCATATTTTGCCCGAAGCCGGTCAAGCGCGGCGCACGCGGCGGAAAAGAGATGTTCTTTTTTCCGGTGATATTCAAGAGCGGTATTATTTTCAAGCACTTCTCCCAGCAGCACCACCTGAGAACCGACATCGCTGGTGGGTTTTAAAAGAATGGGATTCATGTCAACATGGGGCGGAATGCCCGCGGCTTCTGCCTGAACAATCTGCGCGCGTCCCATCTCAAGTCCTTCGGGCGTGACGCCGGAATTATTGGACATATTCTGCGCCTTGAAGGGCGCGACGCGGATGCCTCTGTCGGCAAAAAAACGGCAAAGCGCAGTGACGACAATGCTTTTGCCCACATCCGAGCCTGTTCCGAACACGGCGAGGCATTTGGCTTTTTTTTCAGTATTCAAAGAGTTTTTATTCATATATCTGTAAATAAATTAAAGTGGTTATTTTTCCCGCAGAAAGTTTTCCCGCAGAGTTCACAGAGGGCTTTTTTAAAACCTCTGTGTTCTCTGTGGGCTTTTCCGCTCTGTGTCCTCTGTGGGAAACATTTTTTCCCACAGAGTTCACAGAGGGCTTTTTTAAAATCTCTGTGTTCTCTGTGGGCTTTTCCGCTCTGTGTTCTCTGTGGGAAAGCCCTCTGTGGGAAACTTTAATTCTAAATCTCTTGTAAAAAAATTGAAAGAAATGTAAGAAAAAAATATTTATCGGGTATTATTTTCAGATTTAAGATTACGTTTTTTAATACTTGGTGTCAAATCATATTGCAAAGGATGAAAAGGAGGACATTTTTGCGAAAAAATAATTTGTTCTTATTTATTGGAATGATGTTTGTTTTTTCATTGCTGACCGGCACCGGCAGCCCGGCAGCGGCTTACAACTGGTCGCCCAATCTGCTGAAAAATCCGGACGCCGAAACCGGAACCGCAATAAACTGGGAGCATACGGTAAGATTTTATGTAACAGAAGAACAGTATCAGGTTGCCGCACGGGTTTATCCGCACGCGGGGAAATATTTCTTCAGTATGGCGCAGGATTCTTCGTCTTACGGAAAAGCAAGCCAGGATATAGATATTTCTGCTTATGATTACACGGTTGACAACGGCGACGGCGATTTTGAGTCCGGAGTGTGGATGCAGAATGAATCCTTTAATCGGGAATCGGCGGAAGACAGCGGCAAACTGACGCTTCAGTATATGGACGCGTCCGGCGTCAAACTCGGCGAGGACGCCACCGGCGAAATTTATCACAAAGACGGCAATTACTGGAAAGAAGAAAAAATTTTTAAGACCGTTCCCAAAGGTACGCGGACCGTCCGCTTTATTCTTGAAGGCTTTTGTCATTCCGGCTCTGTCGTGAACAGCTTTTTTGACGATGCCTATTTTCGCATCAAAAACACGGAAAACCGGCTGGACATTTCAGGAAAAGTTTTAATTTCCATCGCCGGTTATGAGAATCTGCCTGTCATTAACGCCCCTGTTGTATTGGAAGGAACGGAGTTTTCCACAGTGACAGACAAAGACGGAAATTTTCTGCTGAAAGTCAGAAATGTCCCGGAAGGAACGTATCATCTGAAAATCACTTCGCCGAAACTTCAGTCTTTGGATCAGGAAATTTCAATCAGCGAAGACATCGGGCTGACAATGCCGCTCCCCGCGATGAATATGTCATGCGACTGCGGCACTGAAAATCCGCCTGATGATCCGGAAGACCCGAATGACAATGATGAAACTCCGCCATGCGAAGCCGCCGAGGTTACGATGGAAAAAGTGATATATGATTTGCAGGTCTTATCCGGTATCCGATAATTGAGAATTGAGAATTGAGAATTACTTCTCAATTCTCAATTCTCAATTCTCAATTCTCAATTTCCAACCCTCCCCCCTATCTTCCAAATCCTTACAAATTTCCTTTTGAATTTTTAAATTTTTTGATAGCATATTTTTAAAGATTTTGCTATTCAATACGCGGAGTGCAAAAATGTAGTTTTTGCCGGAGCACATCCGGACTGTAGAAATTCCATTGCCGAAATAAAATCTCGGCGCTGTGCGGTCTGTTTTGAGTCAGAGGCTGATCCTATGAAAAAATACGGAGATAACGAATATGGAAGGTCTGAAAATTGAAGCTGCAACCAGAACACCCGATATATCCTTTGACAGCGAAAAAAATATTCTTGAAATCAAAGGAAAATCATACCCTTCAAATGTTTCGGATTATTATATGCCGGTTTTTTCATGGCTCAGAGAATATTTTAAACAATCAGACAGCCGCCGGGAATTTACCGTCAATATCGAACTGCTTTATTTCAACAGCGGTTCGTCAAAAGTGCTGCTGGAACTTTTTATTCTTTTGGAAGCGGAAGCATCCGAGGGCAAAAATATCTCCATAAACTGGATTTATCTTGAGGATGACGAAGACAATTTGGAATACGGAAAGGAGTTTCAGGCAGACTTGCAACTGCAATTTCTGAAATTCAATCTGGTTCCGAAGAAAATATAAGATTCTGTTTTTATAAAATATTATTCGCTACCGGTCCGTTTCCCGCCGATAAAATACTCCTTCAACCCCATTGACATATTCTTCTGATTTGTGAGATAGGTTTTAAGAAACGGTCGCTCATCGGGTATTGCCAAATGAACCGCAACGCCCGATGGGGATCATCCTGTTTTTTTAAAAGAGAAACTCAGGGCTTATATTGAACCGATATTACAATAACTAACCGATAATATAAAATAATTGATTTTTATAAAATCAGAGGACAGTCTATGGGCCGGGATGCTTCATTCATTTGGGAGGTTGTTGCAGACATTATCTCAGAAATTGATCTCAGAAAAATTCTGGAAAAGGTTATGGCGGAAGCCACTCGTATGCTGGATTCGGATCGTTCCACGCTTTTTCTGAATGACGAAAAAACAAATGAACTTTTTTCAATAATTGCTACGGGTCTCGGCGTACAGGAAATCCGGATACCCAACCATGAAGGCATTGCCGGAACGGTGTTCACATCCAAAGAAACCGTCAATATTCCTTACGCGTACGCGGATCTCCGCTTTAATCCGGGTTTTGACAGAAAAACCGGCTATTTCACCAAATCCGTTCTCTGCGTGCCGGTCACCAACAAAAGCGGCAAAACCATCGGCGTGATACAGATGCTCAACAAGCGCAGGGGGCATTTTACCGAGGAAGACGAAGTCCGTCTCAAAAGATTCACCACACAGATTTCCATCGCGCTGAAAAATGCCAAACGCTTTAACGATCTTCAGAACATGAAGAACTGTAGCGAGACTGTGCTGCAAAGCCTGTCGAATGGGGTCATCACCGTAAATGAGGACGGCAGAATCGTCGCCTGTAACAATGCGGGACTGAGGATTCTGAAAGTCGCCCCCGATAAGATATTGGATAAAAAAGTTGCGGAATTTTTTTCCGGCTCCAATGCCTGGGTGATAGAAAAAGTGAGGCGGGTCCTTGAAACTCAGGAAAAAGCCGAAATCATGGGCGCGGAGATTGAGATCAGGGCGGATGCGCCGGAAAAAGCCGACACAACAACAGAAAAACCGGGATCAAAGCCCGGTCCGAAAATTGAAAAAATATCGGTCAACATGGGCGTGCTGCCGCTGATCAGCGCGTGGAAAAAGCAAATGGGAGTTGTGCTGACAATTGAGGACATCAGTGATATAAAACGGATGAAATCAACCATGTCGCGCTATATGGACCCGGGCGTTGCCGAACAGCTTTTAGCAGGGGACAAAGACATTCTCTGGGGCAGAAGCTCGGTTGTCACCGTGCTTTTTTCCGACATCCGCAGTTTCAGCACGCTGACCGAGGAACTCGGCGCGCAGGGAACGCTTTCTCTGCTCAACGAGTATTTCACCATCATGGTTGACTGCATTCAGCACGAAGGCGGGATGCTCGACAAATTCATCGGCGATGCGATCATGGCGGGGTTCGGCATTCCCA
>DZCT01000030.1 GCA_022736535.1 Desulfatirhabdium butyrativorans
AACTGCCTCAGTGATGCGGGGGACGGCTCCGGCCCGGTCATTATCCGCTCCGCATACCCTCACCGGACGATACGGTGCCGGTTTCAAAACCTTTTTTATATATTTTTATATATTCTTATATAATTTTATATATTTTGGGTAACTATGAAGCCCGTGGAGTTTCTCCGCCCCCCCTTTTTTAAAGGGGGGCAGGGGGGATTTGAATCTCCGGCGGAGAATCCCCCTGTCTGTTTCAGCCCGGAGCCCCTTTACAAAAGGGGGAAATAAAAAAACCCTGCACAATCAAAATTGTACAGGGTATGATGGATGTTCATCGCTGCCGATAAAAGCCGCTTTCCCTTTTTAAAGGGAAAAGGAATTTTTATCGGTATTATTTCTTTAAGCTTTCAAGCTCTTTTTTCAGATCATTGATTTCAGATTTGTATTTTTCAATTTCATCTGTTTTTGTCGGAGCGTCTGTTTTTGTGTCTTCTTTTTTCCATGTGTCTTTGAGTTCGTCAAATCCCAGATAAAGCGCAAGTCCGCCCCCCAGCAGAAGCATTACCGGGATGGCCCCAGCTAAGAGCTGCAGAAAGGATGTCCACCAGACCGACAAGCCGATCAGCCCCAGCACTGTTGCTACTGCCCCTCCAATTAATGTTTTCATAAAAAATCATCCTCCTTAAAAAATAATCAACACTCTTTTTTTTTATATAAAAAATACCAAAATGAACATAGCGGTGTAATTTTTCATATGTATCTGAACTGCCGCTCTTATGACAAACGGCAGTTCTTCCACCTAAATTTAGCCAAATTTATCATAACAAATCCTGTAACGCAAGCTTAATTTTATGAACTCGGATTTTTTATTTCCGCATTTCAAAACAACATCGTATAACATTTTAAAAATATATGATTTTTGTCCTAAACAAAGCGTTTCATCAGTTCTTCCACGACTCCATCCACATTTTCCGGCGTAATGCCGGCTTCCTGACAGGTGTTTTCGACTCTTTTCAATCGGTGGGGATTTTCCATGTCACTCAGCCGGGAAAAAATTCCCATGCGCCGCCCCACCTGATACAGACACTGACGTTGCGGATCCATTTCCAGAAAAGTCCGCAACAGCTTGACAATGCGGGGTTTGTCGTCGGGAAAAACCCCTTCCGCTTCTTCAAACAGATTCAGAATATGATCGCTTTTGAGCGTGCTTGTGATGCCGTTGAGATTTTCGACAAACAGCAGAATTTCCTGAGTTGTCATTATATCGCTGCATTTTTCAAAGCGTCCGGCTTCATATTCCTCAAAAAGTTCGCTCCGGTTCGGAATCGCCAGCGTGCGGAGACGGATGAAATCCGGATTGATCTGATTCAGCGCGTCGGCGGTTTCCAGCGCATGATCTTCGGAAAGGGCTTTCCCGCCGAGTCCGGGCATCACATATTCGGAAAGCTCCATGCCAGCTTTTCTGACCTTGAGACCGGCTTTGATATGCGTTGCTTTTGTCACGCCTTTTCGGATCATTTTCAGCACCTTGTCTGAGCCGGATTCCAGCCCGATGTGAATGCGGTCCAAGCCTGCCGCTCTGATTGCTTTCAGGTCTTCGTCTTTTATTCTTGCAACCGTGTGGGAGCGGGCATAGGAGGTGATTCTTTCAATCCAGTAAAACCGCTTTTTCAGATAGCTCAGGATTTCAATCATATCCGCCGGGGGGATAATCAGGCTGTTGGCGTCCTGTATGAACACGGATTTCATGCCCCCGGCAAGCCAGTGCATAGCCGCATGAAACGCCTGCGTTTCTCCGTCATTAAGGTTTTGCACAAGCCGATTGAGGTCTTCCCGCCGGATGCCGCCGGATGCGTCAGTCATTTGCCGCAGGGCTTCCACATGCTTGTAAACCGCATCAATGTCTTTTTTCACATGCTCGACCGGGCGCAAAGAAAATTGATGTCTTTTATAAACGGTGCAAAAAGTGCAGCGGTTCCACGGACAATTCCGTGAGACACGGATCAGCAGGCTGTTCGCCTCGCTGGGCGGGCGTATGGGACCCTGTTCAAAGCCTTTATACGGTTCAGCATCTTGATGATGCTTTGAATGATGTTCCAAAATTTTTCTCCTCTAACGCTCAGGTTCAGCGACAAGCAGAGGGGGTAGCTGAGATGCTCAAAAGAGAATTACCCCCTCCGTCCGCTTCGGTGCAAGGTTAGCGTTTTGGTGTCAGGTTCCTATTTTCCTTATTTTGGGCTTAACATTCTGAAATCAACGAGTTTAAATTTGAAATTTAATAAGATTGCGCCCATGCTGTGATATGATTTTGCGATGAGCCACAGAACAGTCAATCTGCGTCTTTTCGGAAACAGTTGCAGGAAATTCGATATAACGTATTCCGATAGAATTAATAGTCGTATATTTCTCTTCAAGCTGAACGAGCTTTTCATCTGCTGTTTCAAAACATCCCTCATCTTTTAAGATATCCCAAATAGCACAAATTTTATGAAAATCTCCCGAATATTGGTCAAAAGGCGGATTGCTTTTTGCAAAAAACAGTTTGAGTTCATCAAAACAGGACCATGGATCGGCACAAGTCATTATAAATTGCAATACTCCCCATGCGGTAACTGTGTCAGTTCTGCCGCCGGGTCCGAAATCAATGCGGAGGAATCTTCCGTCAGAGGTGTTTTTCATATCGCATTCATATCCGTGAAAAAAATATGACCATGAACTGACAGGGATTTCCCCGCTCTGTTTGCATCTGCGAAAAGCCCAGGTGTAAAAAACTGCTCCCTCATAAGTACCGACTGTTGATTCAAGCAGGGGGAGAACCTCTCTGATCCGGGTTATCATCTCATTACAGGCAGCCAAAGTTTTCAGTGCAATTTCTTTCATAATTCAAATCCCTTAAGCGATATTATTTTTTACCAGGCATCCAAGTCAGATTTTCCAGGGAGAATGTCGGGATTGCGGAATCCTTTTTAAGCACCTTAATCGCATCTGAAGGAATAGTAGCTCCCGCTTTAAGAGCAGCCTGATACCGGTGATTGCCGTTAGTAATGAAATAGCCGTCATTGATTATCCAAATTTCAATGGGACCGTCTTTAGCGACAGATTTTCTCCAAAACTCTGACGGATTTTTAGTTAACGCTTCTGCCATTTCATCTACCGTACCTCTGAAAATCTCCGGCTAGGTTGTTCCTCTGATAGGAAGCGAATAAGGGTTGATGTCAACTTTTCTTTTGCTCGCATTATGCACCCACACACCGGTTTGCCCGACAAAATAGTTGTGCAGTCCTTCGACTTCAAAGTTATAGACGGTCTGTCTGCGAGACAGCCATATGCCGCCAGCCACTCTGACCCAGCCGCCTGACGATGTGAAAATCTCATCTCCGGGCATAAGGTCTTTTGCCGCAGTCCAGCCGTAATGCTTTAACCCAAAGGGATGTTCGGCAGTACACCGGATTTTTTCAATATTCCCCCCGTCATCCTCGAATCGCAGTTCGAGAATCCGGCGGTCATGCCTTATAAAAGTGCGAATTACCCTGCACCATTCCCATTCGCCGGTCATCTCATTGTGTGCCAGCACATAATCATCAGGTTCGATATCTTCAATATGCAGCAATCCCCGGAATGTATGGACAGACGTGCCTGCCGTAAAGCATCCGGCAATTTTTAAGAGGTTCCTCTTATTTCGTTTGTCAAGCAGTTTGAAAATGCGGGGTGCCATTCCGGTTATGGCTGAGACAAGGAGAGCATCTTTCTGATCTTCCACATAACTCTTGCCGGTCGGATCACTGTGAGCATCCGCAAGGTTCATTCCCGTGTTGATCTGCAAATCTGTCAGGACATTTCTTATGACATGGGCTGTGTTGATCTCTCCGATGGTGAAGTGTCCGCTCGGGTCTGTCCGGTTGACAGGATTCCCATCCGCATACGCATATTTGTTCAGAGTCGCGGGTCTGGTTATGTCCCCCTCCCATGAATCGGGAGTGAGAAACCGTCCCGTCCCGGGATCGTATTGTCTCGCTCTCAGATTGTAAAGACCGCCGTTCGCATCGGACTGCTCTTCAGTGTGGTCATCTCTGGCAGTTACCGAGCGGGCTGAATGACCGGCGTCCCTGTCCGCATTCAAACTGTTATCTTTTGCGACATTAGTAACAGCGGCTGTGCTGGAATTCGCGGCTTCGGGCGGGACTGCCTGACTCACATGGCTGTCCTCTGATGAGAGCAGTGCGGCAAAGCTGTAAGTCATCAGACAGAAAATCACCAGCACGGAGATAAACAGAGGATTTCTGAGAAAACTCTGATTCTTTTTTCCTCTCGCACAGCAGTTTTTGTATTTTATGCCCGAACCGCACGGACAGGCATCGTTTCTTCCGATTTTTACTTTCTTCATTTTTTCTCCTCATCTATAAAAAAATAGCTAATACTGAATTCAACGGCGAACGCCAGGGGTTGATGATGTGATTTATAGCCGGATACGCCCTGCCCATCCGCTGTAACCTGAATGTTAGATATTTATTTTAGTTGACATATCGCTCACCGTTTATCAATCCTTCTACTGTTATTATATAAAACTTCCGGGCAGATATCAACGCCGTTATGCCACTCTAAAGAGTCAAAAACAACCCGAACGGTTTTAAACAGATTTTCATTTTTCAGTTCGGCAAACAAGCCGGTTTCAAGATATGGCTTCAAATCAAAAATTTTTTCTTCATTATTCTCAAAGGTAATTAGTATTTCATAATTCTTTAAAGGCTTGGCTTTTTTTACCCCGAGATACATAAAGCTCCTCTTTCATGCCGGAACGAAAAAAAACGGAGAAAAAAATCCAACTGTGCAAGTCATATATTATTCAGAAATTTTTTGTCATCATTTTTTAAAGATAAAAGAGAATTCGGCACTGCAATGTTCTGTTTCCGTTTATAAACATCAGCAGTTTGCCGGATAAAAAGCTGACGCATTTCTTCAATCAAAATTCTTCCCCCCTCTTCCGCTTTTTTCTCTGCCGGAAAACCGCCCAACATCTTCTTCAGTCTTTTCAGAGACAAGGAAGAAAGTGCTATTTTTTCTTCAGAAAAAGGCTTGAGGATATTCAGTTCGAGATTGTTGTCTATCGAGAGTTTTAAAAAGCCGTTCACATCAAGATTCAACTCTTTTTTACTCTGTGTGTTCAATATCTCATCTATAAGATGATAATGAATTGGAAAAACAGCAAAATCTTCAAAATCATAAATCACAAGACATTTATCTCTTTCATGATTCAGAATCAGAATGTTACCTTCCTGCTGTATGAGAGGATATGGAGAATGTCCAAGCACTTCTGTCAGTTCTTTTCGGATATTCTCTGCCTCCGGACTTCCGTTCAGACACATCACATGAACAATGCCTGTGAGTTTGCTGTATCTGCTTGAAGCAGGCAGACGCGGAAATGCAAATGCAGCTTCTCCTTTTTTCAAGGCATTATTACAGATGGGGCATATCTTTTGTCTTTTCATGACGGCAACCAATCCGACCAGTCTTCGATCTGTTCAAAAGTTCTTGTTTTATATTTGGGATCATCTGAGCTTTCATATACACTCACAATAACCGAACATTCCTGATCAAAAGCAGAAAGCGCATCTCTGTCAGCTTGCGAAGGAGAAGTATCATCAGGATGAGAATGTCCGGACCAGACATATTTCTTTTCAAGATATTCCGCCGGAAGACCGACCTGATTCGGGGTGCCGCGTATCAAAACACGCTCGCCATACTTTCCTATACCACGTAGCAAGGTATATTCATGTTTTGTTGCAGCTTGTAATCTTCCGAGGTCTTTGACTTTGACTTCTCCTTTTTTCAGAGCGGACAGAATTCTTACCGATACTCCGTTAACAATCTTTGAATGACCTCTTTCGCTGAGTTTTTTTAATATCGTCTCAGTCCTTTTAGAAATTGAGTTTTTTTGATGAAAAAGTTCCACATATCATCCAAACAACCGCTTCATACAGATTTTCCGCAATATAATCAGGAGCGATTTTTTTTCCCGCCAGCAATTTTTCCGCGGCATTGCCGTTGCCGGTTCTGACCAAAACAGCGCGTCCACAGCCCGCATTTCTGGCGCATTGCACATCTTTTGCGCTGTCGCCGATCATGCAGGCGTCTGAAAGCTCAATATTGTATTTATCACGAGCCTGATAAATCAGTCCGGGTTCGGGTTTGCGGCAATCGCAGGCTTCTTCGGGCGTGTGGGGGCAGAAAAATATGTCTCTGATTTCGCCGCCTGATTTCTGCACTGTCTCTTTCATCAGGGCGTGAATCGCTTCAAGCTCGCTCAAAGGCATGAGTTTGCGGTTTATCGCGGACTGATTGGTAATGACAATAACGGCAAAGCCTTTTTCCTTGAGCAGTTTCAGGGCTTCAAGACTTCCGGGCAGAAACTCGAACTCCGAGCGATGTTTTATATAATTCGGCGAATCCCGGTTGATAACGCCGTCCCGGTCTAAAAAAATATTTTTTTTCAACATGTTGTTATATAAACGAGTTACGTCTCCGCCTGCACGGAAAGCAATTTGACGGCGGGGACAATCTGTTTTTCAGCCCGGGGCCCGCCCTTACTCCGCTACCATAAAGGCATCATTAAATCCCCGTTTCTTAATAATTCCTTCGTATTCTCCTGCCAAATCAAGCGTCGAGCATTTTCCGATGGTGACACGGTACAGTCGCTCCCCGCCGGTGTGTGGGTAGTAAGGTGTTATCTTCGCATTTTTATATTTTTTGTCTAATTTTTTCCAGAATTTTTTGGCGTTTTTCAGATCGCTGAACGCGCCGACCTGAATGGTGAAATTTCCCTTATAATAATCTATGGGAGTATATGTGATTTTGCCTCCGACCTCAGCCGTCAACTGCGAAGGCGCGCCGAGCGCAATCACTTCTACCGGTGCCGTGCCGGGTCCGTAAATGCCCAGCGCCTTTGCTGCGGCTTTGGAAAGATCAATCACCCTTCCGGCAACAAAAGGTCCCCGGTCGTTAATCCTGAGATCAATGATTTTGCCGTTTTTCAGATTCCGAACACGGACATAAGTTCCCAGGGGCAGAATTTTATGCGCGGCGGAAATCACGTTCATATCAAAAACCTCGCCGCTGGATGTGGGTTTTCCGTGAAAGTCTTTTCCATACCATGAGGCAATGCCGCTTTGTTTGAATCCTCGGGCATGAGGCAAAGGCTTATACCATTTTCCCAAGACTTTGTAGGGTTTGGATGAAGGTTTTTCAAGCCCGTCTGACGGCGAACCGCCGAAATCAAAAGACAGGTCCAGTTCAAAAGGTTCGATTTCAG
Organism: Desulfatirhabdium butyrativorans; assembly: GCA_022736535.1. Lineage (GTDB taxonomy): Bacteria > Desulfobacterota > Desulfobacteria > Desulfobacterales > JAIFKL01 > JAIFKL01. The sequence goes on from DZCT01000030.1 coordinate 7,286, forward strand.
ATTTGGCATATTCCGGGCCTGAAGGCATATCCGACATAGTTAAAGCGCAGCCGTTCAGAAAAATAAGGAAAATGAAACTTATCAGGATCAAACTGTTTCTAAGCAATGATCTCATGTTATGCAGTCCCTGTGAAGTGTGTAGGGGCTTGCCGGCGGGCAAGCCCCTACACTATTATTTTTGCATTTTCTACTTTTCAAGCGCAATTTTCAAAACTTCAGTCATACTTTCCGTAAAATGGAAACGGATGTCTTTCTGCACTTTTTTGGGGATGTCTTCCAAATCCGTTTTATTGCGCTTGGGCAGAATAAGCGTTTTGATGCCTGCCCGATGCGCGGCGAGAACCTTTTCCTTGATGCCGCCTACCGGCAGCACCTGTCCCCTGAGCGTAATTTCGCCTGTCATGGCAAGTTTTTCCTTCACGGTTTTATTCATCAGCAGAGAAGACAGCGCGGTCAGCATGGTCACGCCCGCCGAAGGCCCGTCTTTGGGAATAGCGCCTGCCGGCACATGGATATGAATATCGTGGGTTTCAAAAAATGCTTCGGAAATTCCTAATGATTTGGCATTGCTCCGAATAAAACTCAGCGCGGCTGTCGCGGATTCCTTCATCACATCGCCCAACTGCCCGGTCAGGGTCAGTCCCTTTTTTCCCTTCATGGCAGTTGCCTCGATAAACAGAATTTCTCCGCCGGTCTGGGTCCATGCCAGTCCGATGGCAATACCGGGCATAGCGGCTCTTTCAACGATTTCGGGAACAAAGCGGATAGCGCCTGAATATTTTGCCACATTTACGGATTTGATCAGTGCGGAGGTGATCTCCCCTTCCGCGATTTTTGCCGCAACGCCCCGGCAGATCGTCGCAATCTCCCGCTCCAGATTCCGCAAGCCTGCCTCCCGTGTATAGCCTGAAATAATACTCCGCACCGCGCCCGATGTCAGCGAGATGTGTTCGGGTTGCAGACCGTTTTCCTTACGCTGACGGGGGATCAGGTAACGATTGGCAATTTTGACCTTTTCATCTTCCGTATATCCGAGAAGTTCCAGCACTTCCATGCGATCCCGCAACGCGGGCGGTATGGGGTCCAGGAGATTTGCCGTTGTGATGAACATGACTTTGGACAGGTCAAACGGCACATCCAAATAATGATCTGAAAAAGAAAAATTCTGTTCCGGGTCTAAAACTTCCAGCAGCGCGGAAGAGGGATCGCCCCGAAAATCGCTGCCCACCTTGTCAATTTCATCTAACATAAAAACCGGATTGTTGGATTCTGCCCGACGGATTTCCTGAATGATTCTGCCCGGCAGCGCGCCCACATAAGTGCGCCGGTGTCCCCGGATTTCCGCCTCATCCCGGACCCCGCCGAGAGAAATGCGGACAAATTTGCGTCCCAGCGCACGGGCAACCGAACGCCCCAGCGAAGTTTTGCCGGTGCCGGGAGGTCCCGCAAAACACAGAATCGGTCCTTTGGAATCCGGATTCAGCTTGCGGACCGCCAGATATTCGATAATCCGCTTTTTTGCCTTTTCCAGCCCGAAATGATCTTCATCTAAAATTTTTTTCGCCTTTTTTATGTCTAAGGTATCTTCAGTGCTTTCATTCCAGGGAATGCTGGTCAGCCAGTCCAAATAAGTCGAAGCCACCGTATATTCCGAAGAAGAGGGGTGCATCCGGGCAAGACGGTTCAATTCCCGCTCCGCTTCTTTCTTTGCCTCCGGAGGAAGATTTTTTTCCGCTATCTTTGTCCGGTACTCGTCAATTTCAACGGTGTTTTCATCTTTTTCGCCCAGCTCGTCGCGAATGGCTTTCAACTGCTGGCGCAGATAATATTCTTTCTGCTGCTTGTCCATGTCGCCTTTGACCTGCGTTTGGATTTTGTTTCCCAGTTCAAGGATTTCCAACTGGTAATTCACCATCCGGGTCACTTCTTTGAGACGGTCTGCCACATTGTCTGTTTCCAGAATCTGCTGTTTTTCCTCAATGGTGGAATTGATGGTGGAGGCGACCATATTTGCCAAAATGCCGGGGTCATGGATGGAAATCGCCATTGCCGCCAGTTCTCTGGGCAGCCCCGGAGAAAGCTCCACAATCCGGGAGAACAGTCCGACAATATTGGACATCATTGCCTCAATTTCTTTGTCTTTTTCGCCGGCATCTTTAATCTGTTCCACGCGTGCCTGCAAATAAGGCTTTCCGTCTATAAACTTCTTTATTCTGAACCGGCTCAGACCCTGTACCAGCAATTGCGCTTTGTTATCTTCGCTTTTTGCCATTCGGAGAATCATCGCGCTGGTGCCGATACTGTACAAATCCGTGCGCGAATGATCGTTTTCCTGTGATGATTTTTTGGATACCACCAATCCGATGATACGGTCTTTTGACATGGCCTCATCCACCAGCCGCACCGAATCCCCCCGCATCACGATAAGGGGCAGCACCATTTTCGGAAAAAGCGCTGCATCAAACAAGGGCAGAATCGGAAGAATATCCGGAATGTTTTCAGTTTCAACTTCCATGAAAGACTGCTGCTCTGTCATTAAAAATACCTCCGGCACACTTATAAGATGATCCGATTTTTAATCCATGATGGGGATTTTATGTGTTTTGTCACGCGGCAGCTTGGCAAGCCGGATTTTGAGAAAGCCGTCCGAATAGGACGCGGTTACATTGTCGGTGTCAATGAGTGCGGGCAGAAACAGAATACGCTCAAATTTGCCGTATTGGATTTCGGCAAGCCGGTATGTGGCGTTTTTGATATGGGGCATTCCCATCCGTTTTCCGTAAATCCTGACAGCCTTGCTGTTGATTTCCAGTTCCAGATTTTCTTTGTCAACGCCTGCGATTTCAGCAAGGATAAATATTTCTTCCGGAGTTTCATAGATGTCCATCTGGGGTTTCCAGACCCGCTCGGACAGGGTGAACATCGGATTTATCGAGTGAAAAATATCCTCGACATTTTTTTCAAACTCAGGTCCCAAACACTCAAATTTGTTTCCAAATCTTATTTTGATATAGTCCATCTTTCGGCTCCTGAATGGTAAGACTCATATCTTTTCTGTTACACAGAAATCTGCTCTTAGCACAATGTCAGAAATTTGTAAAGACAGGGCGTCAAGAAACAGCAAATTTTAAATCTTCAACTGAACTGCTCAACACGATCCCTGACACATGCGACCAAGGTTTCGAGTTCGGTTTTTTCAAGCTTTAAGAGAAAATTCAGGTCTGCATCCGTATTCAGAACTCTTTTAAGAATTTCAATCATTTTTTCTTTTGTCATACCGGCATATTCCTTTATGATGAGGTCATCTGTTTCTCGCCAAGAATGCAGAGCAGGCGCCAATGCCGTTAAGTCAGGAACGCCGTACCCGCCGGCATCCCCCCTTGAGGGGGGATTTGCCGCTTAACTTAACGGCATTGAGAGTAGGGGCGCACGTCGGCGGCGCGCCCCTGCGGAACGGAAGCTTTGCGGACTTTGCGAGAGACTTTTCTTTATAATTTAGTTCTGATTCCCGCGGCAACCTGCAATGCCCATGCCGCTTCCCGAGGTCCCATTTTTCCGTCGCCGTCAACATCAAAGAAATTGATTTCACCGGCTTCAAACTCGGTTCCGGAGGCAATCTGCAAGCACACAATCGCATCGGCAATTCCGAAGAGTTCCGTGATCGGGAGGGGACCGCGCACGGCGCGGACATAATAAGATATTGACTTTGTTTGATGAAAACATTCACCATTGCTGAAATTCACTATACACGCATGTTGATAAGACTCAGATGCGGAGGCGACCAATTGAGTCGTAGATGACCAATAATAGGCTGGTTCGGTGTGATTTTGAAGAATACTGTTTACAGCAGCCGGGGCAAGCTGAGTAACCGGCTTGTCATAATCAATTAAGGACAGCAATTCATTCACGTTGGGCAATCGCCAGCGCCAGTCATCGCTATCTGCAAGGGGCAGGTCTTGGCAATACGCTAATGCGCCCTGCCATGATTTAGCCGCATCTGCCTTTTCCTTCTGCCACACAAGACCTGTTGACCTGTCTGTAACCGTTTTTCCGTCCTCGTTCTCTATTAAAGTTGCTTTCAGTGATGATCCGCGCACAGCCATAGCACAGAATGATGTTGATTTGAATATTTTTTTAACTATTCCATATCTGAAGTCCACACTGAATGCAAGAGCATATTTTTTATCGTAAGGAGGGTTGGGGTTAGCCCAAGGATTCGGATCAGGAGTAGATGACCAATAAGATGTCAAGTAACTTTTATCATGGTTCACATTCGTAAAAAAAACAACTTTGCCGTTACTGTCTTTATACAGACTGGGTTCATAGGTGTCTTTATTCACAATAGAAGTCAGTTCTCTGATTGTCGGAAGCCGCCAGTCTGAAAAACCGCCGAATTTGTTTTCATTGAGTTTTTTTATAAATTCTTCCGTATTTTTTCCCTCTCCGAATTTGCCTGCCTGTCCGTTCTCTGCATCAAGCGTACTGTCATACCATGTGTACTTGTTGTCCGCATCATGGGGATTGGCATAATTTTGAGTACCGTCCTTATCCTGTTTTACTTCCCATATCAGACCCGTCACATTGTCCAGAACCATTGCCCATTCTGTAGCATCATCTGCCAGCGGTTTTCCCTCAACATCAAGTTTGGTGTAAGAGGGCTGGTTGCTTTCATCATTGTAGTTTGCATCCTGACCTGCGAACGCGGCATTCGGATCCTCCGGTTTCTCCATATCCGGACATGTAATCGGATAAATAAAATCAGTGTAACATCCGGTCTGTCCGGTATCCGGAACAGTCCCGGCAAAAACACCGGGGCAGAAGATGAACGCCAAAAACATCCAACATACTGTAACCAAAACTGCTTTCTTCATTTTCAAACTTCTCCTGTCATTTTGTTTTTTTTTTCAAAAAGGGCAGGCACGGGGGCTTGCCCCTACGATTATGATATTGATAGCAACATCATCGCTGAAATGCAAGATTTTTTTGTCGGAGATAGGAGACCCTAAAGCCGAAACCGGCAAACGCTGTTACGGAGTGCTGAAATGAGCGAAGCGAAATTTTAGCATTTATACCGGCAGATCAAAACTTTTTCGATCTGCTGACACTTGCTAAAATTTCACTGCGTTCATTTCAGCACTCCGGATCACTCCGGAGCGTTTATGAAATATAATTCCGGGCAAAAATCAGCTCGTCGTTCCGGGTTTTGAGCAGTCCGTTGAGCTTGGCGTCCAAAACCGCCTCCAGCGTTTTCCGATACACAGGTCCCGGCGGAATGCCCATTTTTTTCAAATCATTTCCGGTTACAGAGGTGCTGACATGCCGCAACTGCGTCATATATTGAGAAATAGCTTTCCTGACAGACTCCCCGTCCGCAGAAGCCATCATATACAACAGCAGTTCGATTCTGAAACCCTCAAGTTTTCTATAAATATCACTGTGTTTCAGGGGCAGATACTGTTTAAGCCAGAAAACGCATCGGTCTGCTTCAAAGCGTTCCTTACAGAAAATTGTCTGATGCCGGGGCGTAAGTTCCAGTCTTTTGCAGATGTCTTCAGCGATTTCCTCATTGCTCTGCCGGATCAGCATGATGAAATAAACTGCCCATTTCATATAAGATTCTTTCAGAAACAGCAGATCATACCATGACAGAACTTCTTTTACGGCATTAAACCACGCGCTCATTTTCCGATTTAAGATGATGGACGGATGAATCAGATTCAGCAGATCATAGTCATGAAGCCTTGAAATCGCAAGAATCGGATTTTCTTCTTCAAGAATATGCCGGAGTTCGCCGAAAAGACGCCTGCCGCTCAACTGCTTGAAAAAATCCATTTTAACGGCATTTTTGATCAGACCGGCGGTCAGTTTTCCGATGGTGAACTCAAAACGCTGTTCAAAGCGTATGGCGCGGAAAACCCGTGTTGGATCCTCGACAAAACTCAGATTGTGCAGCACCCGTATGGTCTTTTCCTTAATGTCTTTCTGCGCTGAAAAAAAGTCAATCAGAATGCCGAATCGCTCCGGATTCAACTGAATTGCCAATGTGTTCACGGTAAAATCCCTGCGGAACAGGTCCAATTTGATGGAACTCATTTCAACAGTGGGAAGATCAGCCGGAAAACGGTAATATTCCATTCTCGCGGAAGCCACATCCAATTTGAAGCCGTCGGGAAAAATAATCACGGCTGTGCCGAATTTTTCATGGGTATGAACGCGGGCATCTTTCATTTTCGCATAAGTTTTGGCAAATGCGATGCCGTCGCCTTCAATCACAATATCGAGATCATCATTGTTCCGGTACAGAAACAGGTCACGGACAAATCCGCCCACCGCATAAGCGCTGTATCCGAACTGCGCCGCGGTTTCTCCCACGGTTTTCAGACAGTCAAGCACCCGCTCGGAAAGACGTTCTTTCATAAAGCGGATGATGTTGCGGGTTCTGGCATGAACGGTTTCTTTTAAAGGATTCGGCATATCCCTGCCCCGGTCTTTGGATTCCCGGACCAGGATATTCAGCAGATCCGTGCGCGTGATCACACCCAGAATATCGCCGTTCTTAGCCACGACCGGCAGGATACGCTGCTTGTTTTCCATGATCTTTTCCTGTATTTCCGACAACTCCGAATCCGGTCCCACCGAATTCGGCTCAATTGCCATGTACTCCTGAACCGGCACGTCTCCCAGTTGATGATAAAGGGCTTTTTCAATAATCTGACGGGAAATATAACCCAGCACTCTGTCTTTGCCTTCCTCTGTTTTGCCGACCACCAGCAGCGCGTTGACATTATAACGGTTCAAAGCATTGTCCGCGTCTTTGCAGTGCATATCGGGATTCACCGTGATGGCAGGGGAAGACATCAGATCGCTTGCCCGTTTGCTGGATTTGACTTTTTCCCTTATGATTTTAATCAATTCATACTGGGTCTGCGTCAATGTTTTTTCTTTGACCGTGGCAGAAGCGGCAAAAGCATGTCCGCCCCCGCCCAGCGGCGTGACGATTGCACCGGCATCCACATCCGGGCTTTTGCTTCTTGCCACCACATAAATTTTGCTGCCCATCTGCGCGAGGGCAAAAATGGCGGTCAGATTTTCCATCTTTGCCATTTTATGCACAAGAAAGGCAAAATCCGGCACATAATTGTCGGTGGCAATGGTGGTGATGACAATTTCAACGCCGTTGATATTGTAGCGGCTGACGCTCTGAATCATATCGTTTAAGATGCCCACCTGTTCCACGCTCATTTCTCTGGCAATCAGGTTGGAAATAATATCGAGATTCGCGCCTTTTGAAAGCAGAAAAGCCGCAGCCTTCAGATCATGCTCGGTGGTGGACAGAAAGGTGAAAGAACCGGTGTCTTCATAAATGCCCAGACACAGGATGGTCGCCTCGTCCGGGGAAATCTCCACCTGTTTTTCCCTGATGATGTCCGTAAGAATGGTGACTGTTGCGCCCAAAGGCCGGATGACTTCATAATGTCCCTGAATATCGTCAGGAACTTTGGGATGATGGTCATAAATATGGATTTCCAGATCTGATTTTGCCAAAATCTCTGAAAATTTTCCGATTCTGACCGGCTGCCGGGTGTCCACCAGCACCAATCTTTTGATCGCTGAAAAATCAATATCTTTCATATCTGCCATGTTGAAAAGATAGACCATAGACTGGATAAAGAAATTTCTGAGATTTTTTTCATAAGAACCGGGAAAGACCACGACCGACCCGGGGTAGAGTTTGTGCGCCGCCAGCATGGAGGCCATGGCGTCAAAATCCGCATTCACATGAGTGGTGATAACCGTAAGGTCTTTTGTTTCAAAAATTTGTGACATAGTTTCCTGTTTTGAAATGGTAAGCGGCCGAGCCGGACATCTCGTTCCCTACGCTCTCGCGTGGGAATGCGGGTCAGACGCTCTGCGTCCCGTGCAGTTGCAGGGTGGGCAGATTCCAGCCCACCCTACTTTTTTCTTCCAAGGGATTTGTCATCGGCGTTTTTTATATCAAATTCCCATTTTAAGCGATTGTTGTCAATATATTTTCGGAGATTGTCTGATGATGCCTGATAAGACTCGGAAATGGCAGATTGAATTTTCGGGCTTGGGGGCGGGCAAGTGTCTGAACCGGGATTTTCGGGATTAAGGGATTTTCAGGATGGAGTGACGCTTTCGGTATCTTTTTCAGTTCCTTTTTCGCAGAATGTTTCCACTCGATATTAAAGGTCTTTTTTTCATGTTTATCATATCTGTTCCTTCTTTTGCTGAAGTTTCTCGCAAAGGCGCAGAGAACGCAAAGTAACTAAGCTTTTTTTATCAAAAAAATCAGTCTTTGTTCCTTTGTTCCTTTGTTCCTTTGCGACCTTTGCGTGCTTTGCGAGAAACTTTTATCCGGTTTCTCGCAAAGGCGCAGAGAACGCAAAGTAAAAAAGTTTTTTTATCTAAAAAAATCCGTAGGGGCATGTCGGCGACATGCCCCTACAAATTATCTTAATCCGGCAATCTTTTGCAGGATAAACACCGCATCTTTTATTTCCACTTTGCCGTTTTTATCTGCATCGGCATTCGTAATGGCAGGGCTTACGTTCATGCCTGACAAAATTTTAAGAGCGGTAATGACATCCCCCAACAGATTAGAAGCTAAAGGATTCAGTCCGTTATCCACTTCATACCCGTCTGTCATGCCGTCGCCGTCTGTATCAGCGTTTCTCGGATTGGTTCCGATCTGAGATTCCGTCAGATTGTTCAGCCCGTCTTCATCCGCATCACCGAAAGCATCATCCGGATTGGAGGATTCAAAACCATACACGAGCTCAAACCAGTCCGCCATACCGTCATCATCATTGTCTTCTTTAACAGCCTCCGACTGATAAATATTGAGCGTCTGTGGGCTGTTCGCCGCGTCATCAGATGTAACGGTTATTGTCCCGGTCCGGGGTCCGCTGGTATTTGACAGAAAGAAAAGTTCCGGTTCCGTTCTCCGCCCCCGATAAATTGTTTTCTCCGTTTTCAGCACGGGAACCGGATTTTTTCTATAAGAATCTCAATAGGTAGCAAATTGGATAAACATAAGTAAAAGAACCCTCATTCCCAAATCTTGAGAACGAGGTCTTTCGATCTGCTTCCTTGATTCAATGATTCAATTTTTTCCGATATTTTTTGGGCGGCTTCTGCCAAAGCGTCTGATACGACCGTTTTTCCCCATGCAGTTTCATGCCAGTATTTTCCGAATAAACCGGCGTCAAATATTGCATCCAAAATTGTTATCTTGCCGAAATACCACTCTGTTTTCTTCCTTTGAGTTTCAAATTCGGATTCGCCCTTTCGTCTGCCCATTTCAAAAAGTTTGCATTCCATAGCGATTTTTGTCCATACCGGTTCGGCAAAGGGGATTATGAGAAATCCCCAGAAATTTGTTTTGCCTTCCTTTGTTTTAACGGTTATCAGATAGTCTGTATTTTCTCTTTCCGCTATAGCAAGGGCTTCATCCGGGGTCAGAGGAATCCTTTTTTCATCAGGATTTGCCAGCTTTGCATTATATCCTATCTTAGTCAGATCCTCGCTGAGGCTTTTTGAGATATAATATGAAACAGGTAGATATCTTCCGCTGCTGTCATAAGCATAAAAACTCAGCGGCAGCCAGAAAGATACTCCCTGCCCCACCCGGTTAGGATATTCGCCGTATCTGAGATCTCCGACATCTGCAACCATAATACTGACAGGCTTTTTAATCTTTATGCTTTCAAGCATCGGGCTTGGAATATGGTTCAGATAAATACCGCAAGCCGAAAGCACAAATGATGAAAACACTGCAACTGTAATTTTCCAGAACCTTTTCAGCATCTGAATCTCCTACTTTTGATTCTTCATATAGCTCCATTATGGACAAGACTCGTTAGCCATTCTATAAGTAACATTGGTGCTCCAAAAGCCGATTGAGGATTTGACTTTGGCTTCACACCAGTCATTCACCATAAGCGGATTAGACCAGGTTTCTTCCCAACACAATCCCACCTCGGACTGATTGCTGGACGAAGTTATCCTACAAGACCATATATTGGAATTCGATGCAGTTGCACCATTGGAATTCCATTCGGTATCCGATTCACCGGATTGCCTGCATCCGATTACGGACAGGAAAAAAATCGTTATGCAACAGCAGATTATTTTCTTCATATTTCAAACTCCGTACCGTCCTGGTTTTTTATGACAAAGCTGTCTCCGCATACCGGGTACAGATCATATCCGCTGCTTTTATCCTCAAAAAACAGCCGAAAATGAGGTTCGGGATTTGAAAGACAACTGAAAATCGCGCCCCCGTTCTGCGAGATATCAAGATAAATCCCGTCATTGGTCAGCAGTCCTGCATCTGTATCGCTGAGATTCTTTATCATAATTCGATTCTCATCTCTTTCAGTTCCCGATTCTCTGACTAATACGATGAGGTCTGTTTTCTGAATTATTTCTATGCCGTCTGTATGAGGATAACTTACTGATAATGACATAAGAAAACACAAAATAATTCCCATCTTCAAAACATTCATTTGAATAAATCCCTCCTTTGAGTTTATTTTAAGGTAAGATTTTGAGAGGAGATACTTCGATTCATCAAAATATCCCGTCTGCGCTCCGAAAAAAAGGGCGCAGCCTCTATATTTGCGCCTCAATTAAGGTACCGCCAAGCACCCACCCATAGAACGCAAATAAAGAGGCGCGCCCGTGCGGGCGCGTCTCAGTCTGCATCGTCTATGGGTTAAAAATGGCGGTTTTTAATTGAGACGATGACTACATTAACGCTGAACTTTATTTTCGGTTTTCTTTATCTGTTACTTTATAGTCTTCTCCACAAACAGGATTATTATATAAGACATGCTGTATAATTCAGTACAATCAGCCTGTCAAGTTTTTTTTAACCCTGATTAAATTTAAGAAAATGGGTTGATAATAACAATGCCGCAGTCTGCAAAATCCCTTTCATTCCTTGTAACCAGAGCGATCTCATATACCGAGGCTGTCGTAGCAATAAGCATATCTGCCTGAGTGCGGGTCTGCCCTTTTAAACTCTGTTTTCCCCGCAACTGTCCGGCATATTCTGCAATCTCCCCGTTTACAGGCAGCACAGAACAGTTGTCTGTAACAAAGGCTTCAAACCATTTCAAAATTCGGGCATTGGGACGCCGGGTCAGTCCGAAATAAATTTCTTCCACGGTGATAACACTCAGATAAATCTCTGAAACTGTATGCGTCCATGCAATAATGCCCTGATTCGGAAAAGGACGGCAGAGTTCGCTCAACACATTTGTATCACAAAGACAGTTCATTCCGAGTCCCGGCAAAAATATTATGACGGTCAGAACGGTCCGGCAGTTCCAGAGAATAGTTTTCTTCAAGACATAATTGCCTCAGTTCTGCAAACTTATCTGCCGGAGAACATTTTTTCCGATCAGATTCATGCCCGGAAAGCCTTCTGTCAGGCTCATCTTTCTGCCGTTTCAAAACGGGTAACTTGTCACCTGACAGACAGATGTTGTTCCATGCCGCTTCTATCAGCAGGATTCTTTCGGCAATATCCAGCTTTTCTATTTCATTCAGAATAGATTCGGAAGTCATTATGATCGAATCTCCGTTTTTTTCAGCCAAAGGATATTGAGTACAGATGCGTTCTGTAATACACTTCAGTCACCCTGTCAAGCATTTTTTTATGCGGCAAATGCCCGAACCCTGATTTTCAGGATTTCGGGATTTGCATGATTGCTGTTCGGCACATCGTATCTGCAAGGATTGCGTGTAAGCAGGGATAACAATGTCTGAACCGGGATTTTTGGGATTAAAGGATTGGCAGGATTTGTGTTCACCTTATCAGACAGGCTTGACAGAAATCCTGAAAATCCTTTAATCCTTGAATCAGGGTTCAGACAGTTGAATCAGGGTTCGGACAACTGAATCACGATTCATACTAAATATCTTTCAATCATTGCAAGAATTTCAAG
>DZCT01000031.1 GCA_022736535.1 Desulfatirhabdium butyrativorans
TGAAAAAACACGAAAAAAATACTCTCGTTCCCACGCTCCGCGTGGGAACGTCTCTCCGGAGTGTCCGGAGTGCTGAAATGAGCGGAGCGAATTTTAGCACTGATGCTAATGCTAAAATTTCATTTTAGCACTCCGGAGACGGACATATTCCCACGCTCCGCGTGGGAACGAGAGATTCGTGTTCTTATGTTCGTGAAAAATTCGTGTCCATTCGTGGTTCAAAAATCACCGCAATTATGCTTCGAGAACTTTCGATTAAAAACTTCGCGATTATAGACGATCTGCACATCCGTTTTTCCAAAGGGCTTACGATTTTAAGCGGAGAAACCGGCGCGGGAAAGTCCATCATCATCAATGCGGTCAATCTGCTGCTCGGCAGCCGGGCAGACGCGGGTTTTATCCGCACCGGAGCGGATACCGCCGAATTGGAAGTATTGTTTGAGGTCAGCCCGGACAGCAGCGTCGCCGGGCTTCTTGCAACAAACGGATATGACCCCTCTTTTTCCGAGAACGGGAATTTTGTCATCCGCCGGATCATTTCCCGCAACGACAAACACAGGGCTTATATAAATGGTCGGAATATCAGCGTAAAACTCCTGAGTACCGTGACGGAGAATCTGGCGGGCATATCGGGACAGCACGCACATCAGGGACTTTTGAATCCGGAACAGCATCTGCTGATACTCGACCAGTTCGGCGGTCTTATGACGTTGCGGGAAAAGGTCTATCAATCTTATCAGGAAATTGTTCCCATGCTTCGGCGTCTGGCAGAACTGAATGAGATAAAATCCCGGCAGCTTGAACAGAGAGAACTCCTTGAATTTCAGCAGACAGAAATTGCGGAAGCCGATGTCCGCGCCGGCGAAGACGCCGCGCTGGAACGGGAACGAGTCATTCTGAAAAACGGAAAGATGCTTTATCAGGCGGTTTACAGCGGCATTGAAGAACTTTACAGCGCGCAGAACGCCATCGTGGAACGGCTGGTGGAAGTCAAAAAGCGTTTAGAAAAAGCCTGCGAGATAGACCCGGAATTGTCATCACAGGCAAAAGGGCTTGACAACACAACATTTCAAATAGAAGATATTGTTGCAAATCTGAGGGATTATCTGCATCGGATACAGATTGACGAAAAACGCCTTGATGAAGTGGATGCCCGGCTCGATATGCTGCAAAAGCTGAAACGCAAACACGGCGGCTCGCTTGAAGCTGTGCTTTCACATCTTGAATCGGTGGAGGAACGGCTGTCAAAGATTGAGAATATTTCCGACAGCATCACGGAAACCGAAGAATTGCTTTCCGAACAGAAGGCAAAATTTGTTTTACTTGCTGCGGAACTGTCCGAAAAACGGAAAGCCGCTGCCGAAATTCTTGCCCGCAAAGTGGAGGCGGAACTTGACACGCTTCAAATGTCTCACACCCGCTTTCAGATACTGATTCAGCCGGTCCCGCCGACGGAAAATCTCTCGCCTTATCTTGTCGCGGACGGCAATGCCCTGAATGAAACCGGCATGGATCGGGCGGCATTTCTGATTTCTCCGAATGTGGGCGAATCGCTGAAACCGTTGGCGAGCATTGCCTCCGGCGGCGAGTTGTCAAGAGTCGTGCTTGCCTTGAAAGCGATTTTGGCGCAAAGCGAGTTCGTAGAAACCGTGATTTTTGACGAAGTGGACGCGGGCATCGGCGGCAGTGTGGCAGAGGTGGTGGGCAGAAAACTTTCTTCCCTTGCCGCGCATCATCAGGTTATCTGCATCACGCATCTTCCGCAGATTGCCAAATTCGGGGATCACCATTTCCGCATATCCAAGCAGGTTTCAAGCGGCAGAACCCGCACGGCAATTGATCTTTTGGATAAAAACGACCGGGTGAGGGAAATCGCCAGAATGCTGGGCGGCGTCAAACTGACGCAGACCACGCTGGATCACGCTTTGGAAATGCTTGGGAATCGGTGAAATATCTTTTTACATCAAACTGTTTCTCTGAATAGTTATTCAAAGACGCTGATTAACGCATTAGAAAGGCGGTTTGTGAAGAAGCATCACCGTTGCTATTCCCAGAAAAAATGTTATCATATTGGCTGCAAATGCAACTGCCCATATTTTACCCAAAGAAGGTGCGGTTTCTATCAGTCCTTTCTCCTGAAGCCGTCTGAACATGCGGTCATAATATATAAGTTCTAATGTAATCGGGATCACCTCAGCAAAAATAAAAATAACGGCGGCGAAAACAACGGTTAAAGGAAAAGTTATCAGATGAATAAAAAAAACACCCCGCAAAAGCCGAAGTTTATGATCTGTTTTTAACAGGAGGACGATAACCGAAAACTCGATAATGACTGTCAAAATAAAAGCCGAGACGAATAACTTAGGATCAAATAAAAAAAAGCCCGGAACAATCGGATTGGCTGATGCATTGCCGGGAAGACAGACAATTTCTGTAAATAAAATGAATTTCCAATATTTTGAAATCAATAGCAAACTCCTTATTTTTTCAGACGACTTTCCGCCTTTTCGGCAAGAGGGGTGTTCGGAGAAAGTTCAATCACTTTTTGATATGCCGCAATGGCTCTCTGGTAATCACGGGAAAAAATATATGCATCGCCCAGATCAAGCCATGCTTCCGCAAAACGGGGTAAAATTCTGATTGCTTTCTCAAGATTTTCAACTGCTTTGGCATATTCCTTCAGGGCGATATAAGTCCGCCCCAGTCCCCGCAATGCTGTCACAAAATCCGGTTCTGTTTTCAGGCTGTCTGCATAATACTTTTCCGCTGTCCGGTAATCGCCTTTGTTGTAATATGCCCAGCCCAGATTTGAAAGCGGATAATGCGGCGTCCCATAGAGAAGGTCGTCGCTCAGTGTTTTGAATATCTCAATTGCCGCATCCCAGTTTTTCTGCACCAGATAGGCAGTCCCCAGATTGTTGCGGGCAGGCGCGTAATCGGGATTGATTTTCACAGCTTTTTTGAAATGTTCGACCGCAAGCTCCGGCTTTTCTTTTGCCAGATACACCAGCCCCAGATCATTGTGAAGATAGGGATTGTCAGGAAAAAATTTTTCCACCTTCAGCAGTTCTTTTAATGCGGCAGTGTAGTTTCCCTGTCCCATATAAGCTTCGGCAAGATTGATAGTGGCTTCTGCCTGTTCCTTTTCCATGTTTTCCGCTTTTTCCGCTGATGAGGCTGTGCAGGTTAAAAACACGGCAAATATGATGCTCCAAAATGATATTTTTTTTGTCATGGCTGTTTGAAAAATTCCCCCTCCTTTGCACCCCGCAAATCCGGAAAATGTCGGTGGGCATTTCATGCCCACCCTACCGTGTCATACTGAATCTCTTTTGAAAATTTACAGGGATGAACAGGATGTGCAGGATAAAATACAGTATCATCTGCTGAAATATCCTGTATATCCTGTGCATCCCTGTTGAAAAAAATCACTCCTGCCGTATAAAGTCAGAAGAAATTCGGTATCATTCAGCATTCCGAATCGAATCAATAATCCTGGCGGTTGATCGCGTCGCCGCCACATTGTGGACTCTTACAATATGTGCGCCGTTTAAAATCGCCGCTGCAAGCGATGCCTGCGTGCCGGTTTCCACCTCCGGCGACAGGGGATCCATATCTTTGCTGCCTTCGTTTTTCAGAAGATTCCGTATAAATGCTTTCCGGGAAGTCCCGATGAGAATGGGAAGATCAAGCTTTTCAAATTCATACAGATATTTTATCAGCCGCAGATTATGCTCAAGGTTTTTTCCGAAGCCGATGCCCGGATCAATGATAAGTTTTGATCTTGAAATGCCGCTTTTTTCCGCATTGGCAACCGCATGTTCAAAAAAAGTGATGATCTCTCCGATGAGATTTTCATACACCGGCGCGAGCTGCATGGTTTTGGGCGTGCCTTTCATGTGCATGAGAATCACCGGCACGCCGTATTCCGAAGCCACGCCGCTCATGTAAGGATCAAGGCGCAACGCGCTGACATCATTAATGATGGAAGCGCCGGCTCTGACGGCATGTCTTGCCACGCCCGCTTTTGTCGTGTCTATGGAAATCGGCGCAGACACACGCCGGACAAGTTTTTCAATCACCGGAACCACCCGACTGATTTCTTCTTCTTCAGAAACATTTTCGGAAAAAGGGCGGGTGGATTCTCCGCCGATGTCGAGAATATCAGCACCTTCGGATACCAATTCTTCGCCGTGAGCAACGGCAATGTCGGGATCGAAGAATTTTCCGCCGTCTGAAAAAGAATCCGGTGTGATGTTCAGTATGCCCATGATGAGCGTGCGTCTGCCGAGTTCAAGGCTGTGACTTCCGAATGAAAGATGATATGTTTTCATTTTTGATTACGGTTGGTTGATTTTGCCACGAATTTTCACGAATTTTTCACGAACTGAAGAACACGAATTTCTTTATAAAAATATGAAGTAAATTGAAATGCCACGAAATTTTTTATTATTTATTCGTGAAAAATTTGTGTAAATTCGTGGTTAAAAATAAATTCGTGATCTTTTATTCGTGATAAATTCGTGTCCGTTCGTGGCTCAAAATCATTTGCTTTTCAGAATAACATCTCCGTTTTTTTCTTCGCTTTTCGATTCCGACACTGACGGCAGTTTGATCCCGGGACGCATCTCATAAATCAGCGCATCTAATTCCTGTCCCTGAATCGTCTCTTTATCGAGCAGCAGTTCCGCCAGTTTGTGCAGAATATCCAGATTTTCCTGCAAAACCTCTTTGGCACGGCTATAGGCATTCTGAATCAGCTTGCTGACTTCACTGTCAATTTTTCTGGCGGTCTCGTCAGAATAGTCCCGATGCTGGGCAATCTCCCTGCCCAGAAAAATCTGCTCCTCGCTCTTGGCGTAAGAAAGAGGTCCGATTTCTTCGCTCATGCCCCATGAACGCACCATCTTCTGAGCGATGTCGGTCGCCTGCTTGATGTCACCGGATGCGCCTGTGCTGATGCGCCCGAAAACAATCTCCTCCGCGGCGCGCCCCCCGAAAGCCACTGACAGCGAGCTTTCATACTGATCTTTGAACCGGCTGTAGCGTTCTTCAGGCAGATACCATGTGACACCCAGGGTCCGTCCTCTGGGAATGATGGTGATTTTGTTGACCGGGTCCGTGCCGGGCAGAAAGCGTGCCACCAGCGCATGACCGCCCTCGTGATACGCGGTCACTTTTTTGTCCTCGTCCGACAGCACCCATGAGCGGTGTTCCAGCCCCAGATAAACCTTGTCTTTGGAATCTTCAAAATCCTGCATGGAAATCTCTTTTTTATTTCTTTTGGCTGCCAGCAGTGCGGCTTCGTTCACCAGATTTTCCAAATCCGCTCCGGAAAAACCGGGGGTGCCTTTTGCCAGAACCAATGAATCCACATCCTGAGCCAGGGGCGACTTTTTCATGTGAACCTTGAGAATTTTCTCACGCCCACGGATGTCGGGAAGCGAGACCACCACCTGCCGGTCAAACCGTCCGGGACGCGTCAGCGCGGGGTCCAGCACATCCGGGCGGTTGGTCGCGGCAATGAGAATCACGCCTTCGTTGGATTCAAATCCGTCCATTTCCACCAGCAGTTGATTGAGCGTCTGTTCTCTTTCGTCATGACCGCCGCCGAGGCCTGCGCCCCGGTGTCTGCCCACCGCGTCAATTTCATCAATGAAAATAATACAGGGCGCATTCTTTTTTCCCTGCACAAACAAGTCCCGCACTCTGGACGCGCCCACGCCCACAAACATTTCCACAAAATCCGAACCGCTGATGCTGAAAAACGGCACGCCTGCTTCGCCCGCGATGGCTCGTCCCAGAAGGGTTTTGCCGGTTCCCGGAGGCCCCATCAGCAAAACGCCTTTGGGAATACGTCCTCCGAGCCGCGTGAATTTTTTCGGGTCTTTCAGAAATTCGACAATTTCCCACAATTCTTCTTTTGCTTCGTCAATACCTGCGACATCTTCAAAGGTCACTTTTTCCGAAGAATCGGACATCAGCCTTGCCCGGCTTTTGCCGAAAGACAGGGCTTTGCCGCCGCCGGACTGCATCTGACGCATGAAAAAAATCCACACACCGATCAGGACAATCATGGGAAACCATGAAACCAGCACGGTAATAAACCAGGGCGATTCAGCCGGGGGCTTTGCTTTGATGGAAACGCCTTTCTGTCTGAGAATTTTGATCAGTTCCGGATCATTGGGAGAAAATATCTTGAAACGCTTCCCGTCAACAGCCGAGACGAAGATGTCCTGTTCCTGAATCACGACTTCCGCCACACTGTCGCTGTTCACCATATCCAGAAATTTGGTGTAACTGATACCGGTTTCAGGCGGCGGCTGCTGATTGAAAAGGTTGTAAAGCATTATCATCATCAATGTGATGACAAGCCATAAAGCCAGATTCTTATAAAACGGATTCAAAAAACTTACCTCCTTGGGTTGAATGATTTCCCTACAAATATGTCGCATCTGCGATGCTCAATTCTCAATTCTCACTTAATATGAACTATTATGCCGAATTAGGCAAGAAAAAGTTCGGCTTTCAAAATATTTGCTGTTGAAGACCTTATTTTTGCAGATTCGTCTGTCCTGTAACCGGCTATCCATATTATTTTTCCACCGGACAGCACTATCGGGCATTTTTTCCGTTCATTTGCGGGAACTTTGCTGTTGATAAAAAAATCTTTTACTTTCTGCGTACCGGTCATTCCCAGCGGACAAAAGCGGTCCCCGGGTCTGAATTGCCGGACAACCATCGGAAAAGTCAGCGCATCCGTATCAAAGTATGCAACCGTCGGCGAAAACGCTGGGCAATCTTGCAGACGCCTGATTTCTGCACAGGAGAATCTCAGATACATGCCTGTTTCTTTTATAAATATTGTACCGGGCGCCGACAGGCTGTATTCAAAATACGGAATTTCAGCTTTTGCCTGTTCATATTTTGAAAATACAAGAATGTCCCCGTTTCGCTCTGCTCTGATGCCATCCGGCAGATCAAGATGTTTGCGGATGCCGGACTTGTGCAACAGATTTACGACCGCTTCGATGTGCGAATAGCTGATGCGCCTTGCATCTCCCTTGACAGTCGCAATCGCTTTTCGGATGATGCGTCTTTGCGCCGCAGGATTCATTTTTTCAAGCATCGGCGCGGAAAGCGCAAGCATGTCATTTTCCGACGCTGAAACACATTTCGCAAACAGCGGGGCAATGATTTCCGATTCAATCCATTCGTCTTCGCATCTGACAATAGCAGAAAAGCGGCTCAGTGTTTCAGCGATGTTCGGATTGTAATATTTTTTCAGCAGGGGAATCAGTCCGTGGCGAATCCTGTTTCTGAGAAATTTTTTATCCGCATTGCTGGCGTCTGAAATATAGGCTATGCTGTTTTTATTCATAAATTCAATAAGTTCTGCTTTTGTCAAATCCATCAGGGGCCGGACGAATTTTCCGTCTCTGTTCGGCGGAATGCCCGAAACGCCGGTCAGACCGCTTCCCCGCAACAGATACATCAGCACGGATTCCGCATTGTCATCGGCATGATGCCCCAACGCGATTTTACTGAAACCGTGTTTTGCCGCCGTATCTTCAAAAAATGCGTAGCGCAGCCGCCGCGCCGCGTCTTCAAGGGAAAGCCGATGCTGCTGCTGATACATTTTCACATCTGCTTTGGAAATATAATAAGGCAGATTCAGTTTTATGGCAAGGGATGTGACAAATTCCGCGTCCTTATCCGCATCCGGAAAACGCAGACAGTGATTCAGATGGGCAATGCCGAGCCGCAGAGAAAATTCCGGTGCAAGCGTCCGCAGAATGTGAAGCAGTGCAACCGAATCCGCGCCTCCGGATACGCCGACAAGCACGGCATCGCCTGCTTGAAACATTTTCCACATGTCAACGGTGCGGGCAGCGTTTTTTAATATGTCAGAAGGGTTATGCAACGTGATTTTTTTATCCTGTTATTTTTTCGGGTACGGCGGGCATTTCATGCCCGCCCTACGGCAAAATCATCTTTATGACAGAGAAACCCGCTTGTCAATAAAATTAAAATTGATATTTCTTCTATTTTTTTCTTGCAAAAAGAATATCACGCGCTATAATTGGAGACGGTTGTGCTATGCGGGGCGCTAGCGGTGCCTTGTAACCTGAAATCCGCTATATGCAGCGGCTGAATTCCCAATAGAGGGTTTCTCTTCGGAAATGCAGACATGCTGACCGGCCGCCGCGCAACAGACGGTCGCGAACCTCGTCAGGTCCGGAAGGAAGCAGCGATAAGTGATGCAGTCTGTGTCGTGGATCGATCCCGGTCATTATCATGGCTCATTTTGGAAAGGAATTCGACAGCGGGTGCACAACCATCTCTCCCTTCGCAAATTTTATATATCACTGTCGGAAACTGAATGACGAAAACACGAAATTGTTCAAAAAAAATCGTGTTTTCGCATGGTTCAGCTTAAATCTCCATCAGCATCCGTTCCGGATTTTCCACACATTCCTTAATGCGTTTCAGAAATGTGACCGCCTCCCTGCCGTCAACAATGCGGTGGTCATAGCTCATTGCCACGTACATCATGGGGCGGATCACAATCTGCTCGTCGCTGACGACCGGACGTTTCTCTATCTTGTGCATTCCCAGAATGCCGCTCTGAGGCATGTTCAGAATGGGCGTACTGAGCAGAGAGCCGTAAACGCCGCCGTTGCTGACAGTAAATGTGCCGCCCTCCAAGTCGGAGAGTTCCAGACGGTTCTCCTTGATTTTATTAACATAGTCAAAGATTGCCTGCTCGATTCCGGCAAAGCCGAGTTTGTCCGCATGACGGATCACCGGCACTACAAGCCCGCGCTCCGCGCCGATGGCAACGCCGATATGGTAGTAATGGTGATAAAGAATGTCTCCGTCTTCAATAAAGGCGTTGAGTTCGGGAAATGCCTTCAATGCTTCTACGACAGCTTTCACGAAAAAAGACATGAAACCAAGAGATAAACCGTATTTTTTCTGAAAAATATCTTTGTATTGGGTCCTGATTTCCATAGCCCGGCTCATGTCTATTTCGTTGAACGTGGTGAGCATTGCCGTGTTCTGTTTTGACTCAAGCAGCCGTGCGGCGATGCGCCTGCGAATCGGCGTCATAGGCTTTCGGGTCACGGATTCCTCATCGCTTTTCTGAGGCTCGCTGACCGTCACAACCGAGATTTGGCGTCCCAGACCGGAATCTAAATAGAGCAAAACATCGCTCTTGGTGATTCTTCCCCCGGGTCCGGTTCCGGCGATGTTGCTGATGTCAATATTTTTCTCGGCAACGAGATGCCGCACCGACGGCGGCATGATCTGACGCTTTTGAGAATCAGCCGGTTTTACAGCAGATTCCACCGTCTTTTGACTCGGAGTTTCGGACGCGGCAGCCGCCGGTTTTGTCTCAACAGCCTGAGATGCAGTCGCGGATGTCTCAATGACTCCCACAACTGCGCCGACGGCAACGGTTTCGCCTTCCGAGACTTTGATTTTCAAAACGCCGTCTGCTTCGGCTACGATTTCCAGCGTGACCTTATCGGTTTCAATCACGAGAATTGCTTCATCTTTGCGAACCTTTTCGCCGTCTTTTTTATACCACTGCGCGAGAATCGCTTCTTTCACCGATTCTCCCACATTGGGAATCCTGATTTCTATTTGCATAAATGACTCCTGTGAATTTCGCGCATGAATTTCTCGCAAAGAACGCAAAGAGCGCAAAGGAAAATTTCTCGTTCCCACGCTCCGCGTGGGAACGAGAAAGAAGGCGCAGAAGGCGCAAAGATAAATTATAAAAAAATCTCTGCGTTCTTTCTTTGCGTTCTTTGCGCCTTTGCGAGAACAAATATTTCAACTGATCGCCGACCCCATACCCTTTTCCGGCATGGGACCCATCGCCTGTTCGATAATTTCCGCTTGTTCCTGTCTGTAAATATTCGCAAATCCGGTTGCGGGACTGGATGAGGTTTTTCTCCCGATATAAGCCATCGGCTTTTCAGTGAGAGTTTCCAAGCGAGAGGAGACAAAATTCCATGCGCCCATATTTGCCGGTTCTTCCTGCACCCAGCACCATTGTCTTGTCTCGTTGTATTTTTTCACAATCTTTTCCAAAGCAGTATAAGGAAAAGGATACAATTGCTCAATTCTCACCAGCGCAATGTCAGCGGCTTTTACTTCTTCACGGCGCCGAAGCAGGTCATAGTATATCTTGCCGTTGCAGAAAATGACTCGGCGCGGCGATTCGGGATTATCTTTATGGTCAAGCACTTCCTGAAAATACCCGGAAGTCATTTCAGACAGGTTCGAGACCGCGAGCGGATGGCGCAGCAGACTTTTGGGCGCGAGTAAAATCAGCGGCTTTCGGAAAGATGCCTTTGCCTGCCGCCGGAGCAGATGAAAATACTGTGCAGGTGTAGTCAAATTGCAAATCTGAACATTGTTGTCCGCGCAGAGTTGCAGAAAACGCTCCGGTCTCGCGCTGGAATGTTCGGGCCCGAGTCCTTCCAATCCGTGCGGAAGTAGCAGAACTAATCCGCTCAGACGCCGCCATTTGGATTCTCCGCTCATGATGTAGAGATCAATCACGGACTGGGCGTTATTCGCAAAGTCGCCGAACTGTGCCTCCCAGATCACAAGCCCGCGAGGCTGTATGAGCGAATATCCGTACTCGAATCCCAGAACGCCGACTTCGGAAAGCGAGCTGTTCAGCACGGTAAATCTGCCCTGTTCCCCGCCGAGCGCATTGAGCGGCGTAAAATGCCTCCCGCTTTTGCTATCCGCAAGCACGCTGTGCCGATGACTGAACGTGCCTCTGCCGCTGTCCTGCCCGCTCAGACGGATGGGATCCCCTTCGGAAAGAATGGAGGCAAACGCGAGCGATTCAGCATTTGCCCAATCAATGCCTTCCCCTTTTTCCACAGATTCCAAGCGGGCTTTCAGGAGACGTTCTAACTTGGAGTGAACGGCGAATCCTTCCGGAAGCGTATTTAATTTCCGGGCGAGTAAAACAAGTCTTTCTTGGGAAACGGCGGTTTCCAAAGGTTCATGGGAATATTTTCCGTGAAAACCTTCCCAGTTCTCATAAAATTGGGGACGCGGAAACACGTGTGGATTGTTCTGCGCCGAGCTAAACGCTTCTTCTAAACACAGATTCACGTTTTTCTCAATTGTCTCAATTTCCTCTTTTTTTATCAGACCTTCTTCAAGCAGTTTCTGAGCATAAATCTGATGCAGGGGGGGACGCTCCCGGATTCGCTCATACATCTGCGGCTGCGTGAAATACGGCTCGTCACCTTCGTTGTGACCGTATCGGCGGTAGCAGATCATATCAATCACTGCATCTTTGCCGAACGCCATGCGGTAGTCAAAGGCAAGTTTGACGACATAGACAATCGCCTCCGGGCTTTCGCCGTGAACGTGAAAAATCGGCGACATGAGCATTTTGGCGACATCGGTGGAATATCTCGTAGAACGGGCGTTTTCCGGCAGCGTGGTATAACCGATCTGGTTGTTGATGACGATATGAAGCGTGCCGGCGGTGCTGTAACCATCTAACTGAGACAAGTTAAGGGTTTCGGTGACCACGCCCTGTCCTGCAAAAGCCGCATCTCCATGAATCAGAATCGGCAATATCTCTTTCGGGTTTCCCTGCTTGAGCAAATTCTGTCGCGCTTTGGCAATGCCTTCCGCCACCGGATCAACCGATTCAAGATGACTCGGGTTGTTCACGAGAAAAGCCTTCAGAGAGCGGCTGTTCGCAAGCTTTATGTCGGTGAGATAACCGTTGTGATATTTCACATCGCCTGATCCCACAAGGCTTTGCGGGTCATAGCTGTTGATAAATTCCCGAAAGATTTCCTCATAAGGCTTGTATAAAATATTGGATTGGACATTCAGCCGCCCCCGGTGCGCCATGCCGAGAATGACTTCACTGCATCCCTGTTCGGACGCGTGCAGAAACAGCGCGTCGAGCATGGGAATAAGCGCGTCCGCGCCTTCAAGAGAAAAACGGGTTTGTCCCACATATTTTTTGTGAAGAAACTGCTCGAACAGCGCGGCGTGGCAAAGCTTGTGCAGGATTCGGGTTTTTGTCTCTTTGTCTAAAACGGGCTGATTGCGAACCGATTCCATGCGATCTTGAAGCCAATGTTTTTCCGCCGGGTCTTGCAAGTGCATGTATTCCACGCCCACAGAGCGGCAGTATGTCTCACGAAGCACCTGAATAATGTCTCGGAGACTTGCCTGCCGGGTTTGAGAAAATCGCCGGGTGTAGAAATTTCGCTCCAAGTCTTCAGGAGAGAGATTAAATTCAGAGAGTTCGAGCAGCGGATGACTTGCAGGGCACGCGGTGAGCGGGTCCAAACACGCGAGCAGATGCCCCATGTCCCGGTAGCGATATTTGAGCGATTCCACCCGCGACTGCCGCAGAGACTGGTCTTCGCTGCATACAGGCTCGGCAACGATTTCGGGTGTTTTGCCTCCGGCAAGCTCAAAGCCTTCAAAGAAAAACTGCCATTCCCGTGACAGCGATTTGGGATCCGTTTTCCATAAGCGATATTGTGAGTCAATGTAATCCGCATTTAATGTTTCGGCTATAGCCATTTTTTACCTCCTTGTAAAACGATTTTGCAAATCGTTTTATCGGCAAAACGATTTGCAAAATTGTTTTACTGATTCAATAGTTTTCAAACTCGCTGTCCTGCTCGTCTTCGTCAGCATCCCTGTTGTCATTGAATTTCATTTTCTCCGCATCGCCGGATTTGCGCTCTTCCGCTTTTTCTTTTCCGGAGAAATCAGTCTGTTTTGCGGATTCACTCTCTTTTCCGGATTTCTTCCTCAGCCCTCCGCCGGATTTTTTGCTATGAGATATTCTTCTTCGGGAATTGTCTTCAATACTGAAGTAGCCGATTGTCTCCTGAAGCTGCTCCGCCTGATTCGCCAATGACTCGGAAGTTGAAGCCATTTCTTCGGAAAGCGAGGCATTCTGCTGAATTACCTGATCCAACTGCTGAACCGCTTTGTTGATCTGGTTTGTACCGGCATTCTGCTCATTGCATGCCCCGCTGATTTCCTGAACTAATTCAGCAGTTTTCCGAATATCCGGCACAAGCTTGGAGAGCATTTCGCCCGCTTTTTCCGCAAGGTCCACACTCTCTGTCGCCAAGCCGCCGATTTCATTTGCCGCAATCCGGCTTCGCTCCGCCAGCTTGCGAACCTCGGATGCAACTACGGCAAAGCCTTTTCCGTGGTCGCCGGCACGAGCCGCCTCAATCGCTGCGTTTAATGCCAGCAGGTCCGTCTGCCGGGCAAGTTCTTCTACAATTGAAATTTTGCGGGAAATTTCCTTCATGGCAGCCACTGTGCGGACAACGGCTTTTCCGCCCTCCTCTGCGTCTGCTGCGGTTTTCAGGGCGATTTTTTCGGTCTGCGAGGCATTGTCCGCGTTCTGCCTGATATTGGCGCTCATCTGCTCCATAGAAGCTGAAACTTCTTCGGCTGCTGCAGCCTGCTCTGATGCGCCCTGAGACATTTCCTCAGAACTGGCGCTCATCTCCTGACTTCCGGACGCGACATTATCTCCGGCGGTTTTCACCTCCGTCATAATCTCCCGAAGATTTTTTACCATAAAAGCAAGTGATTTTCCGAGTGCGTCTTTGTCTGAAATGACTCTCACATGAACATTCAAATCCCCTTTTGAAATTTTCTCCAATACCATCGCCTGTTCCTTTACAGTTCCTATCATTGCAAGAAAAGACCGCTCCAGATTTCCGACCTCATCCGATGTCATCGGCGTGACGGTCGCGTTGATATCTCCCTTTGCAAGCATATCGGCGATATTTGTAAGATTTTTTATGGGGATGCTGATCATTCGGGAGATAAAAAAAGATAAGAGGGCGCCGATACAAAGACCGCAGACCAGCACAGCGACAATCCATAAGCGGGATGAAGTATAGATTGCTTCTCCTTTTTTAACCGCTTCCAACGCGCTTTTGGCATTCAGAGCGACAAGCTCTTTGATTCTGACGTTTGCCTCATCATATTGCTTCTGTGATTCTGCTCTGATCAGGGCTTTGGCTTCTTCATTTTTATTCTCCCGTGAAAGCAGGATAACCTTTTTGTTTTGCTCTAAATACCCAGCCCAATACTTTTTAAATTCTTCATGCAGTTTTTTTTCTTCTTCAGAAGAAACCAGCGGCTCATAAGCGATCTGGTTTTCCTTGAATTTCTCTAACTGCTTCTCCATCTCGCTTTCATAGTGATCCATCTTTTCCTTTGTCAGCGACAAGACATGCTGGAGTTCAGCGATCCGAAAGTCTGATGTATTGATATCCATGGCAGTGGCTTTTAGGACGCTCGACAGCCAGTTTGCTCCGATTTCATCACTTGCTTTCTGCACTTTTTCCAGATTCAAAACGGAAAAAATGCCCAGAAATACAGTAACGGCAAGAAGCGTGAAAAAGCTGACCGTCAGTTTTGTTCCGATTTTGAGATTGTAGAACCAGTTCATAATTTTCCTCCTTTCTTTTGTTAAGTTTTTTCAGATACATCAAACCCCCTTAATTCCTGTTTTTAGAAAAGGGAGAAACGCCAACCCCCCCCTTTTTTAAAGGGGGGCAGGGGGGATTTCTGCCGATTGAAAAATCCCCCTTAGTCCCCCTTTAAAAAAGGGTGAAATTTAATGTCCATCCCAGCAGAGGATGGGAACGAGAGATGACTTTGTGTAGTCAAATCCCGAATGTGGATGCCATAATTTCTAATATGCGTTCTTTGGAGTAAAACCGCCCCTGTCCGATGCCGGGGCATTCTCTGATTGTCTCCTGCCATTTTGTCTCAGACCGAAGATTGGAAAACCAGAACGGAAATGTCCGGCACTGCATGGGTCTTACCGGATAAATCCTGCATCCTTTATCGTAGAACAGACATTGCCCCTGTTCGTCTTCTCTGATGCTGCAACTGTCTTTGTAAGGATAAGCATATCTATCTGTAAATTCTGAAACACTGATATCAAGAAATTCGGCGATAGTCAAAATTTCCTCTTTTCCGACATAAATCGTACCGGATTCGCCGGTGTAGCAGCCTCCGCATTGCTGGCATTCAAAGTAAATGCCTTGCTCAAAAAAGTAAGTTCTGTCGGTGAGTTGTTTCTGAGAATTTTTCTTAGTCATATTTTAAGTTGTTATGTAGGGGTAAGCCCCCGTGCTTACCCTGTATGTTCACGAAAAACGCAGGAAGCAGGAAGAGGGCAACCACAGGGGGTTGCCCCTACAATAACCGTACAATTGATAACAGATTTTAATTCCCTGACAATCTTTGCTTCAGGAGCGTAAAGCGTTTCTGCGTTTTGTCGTTTTTCACGGCGATTGCCAATGCCTTTTTTGTGCCGATCATGACGACTAACTTTCTGCCTCTGGTGACGGCTGTGTAAATCAGGTTGCGCTGCAAGAGCATATAATGCTGCGTTGCAATCGGAATGACTACCGCAGGATATTCCGAACCCTGCGCCTTATGCACGGAAACGCAATACGCCAGCACAATTTCATCCAAGTCGGCGAAGTCATAAATAACTGGGTTGCCGTCAAAAGTAATCGTCACTTCCTGATCCTCGCTGCGGATGGAAGCAATTCTCCCGATGTCGCCGTTAAAGACATTTTTATCATAGTTATTTCTGATCTGCATGACTTTATCAGCGACGCGATAATTTCTGTCTCCACGAGAGACGCCGCCATCGCCCGGATTCAATGCTTTTTGCAATTCTATGTTGAGATTGCCCGCGCCGATAATTCCCTTGTGCATGGGAGTCAAAACCTGAATATCATCCACAGGATCAAAGCCGAATCGCTTGGGCATCCGTTCTTTCACAACCTTCAGAATCAGTTCCAA
The DNA here is from genome assembly GCA_022736535.1 of Desulfatirhabdium butyrativorans. GTDB lineage: Bacteria > Desulfobacterota > Desulfobacteria > Desulfobacterales > JAIFKL01 > JAIFKL01. The sequence goes on from DZCT01000031.1 coordinate 15,874, forward strand.
AACTTTTTCCGGGTCTTCCTGCTGAATGAAGTAAAAATCTGTTTTCGGCGAGTCATTTTCAAAAGAAGGAATAACGCCGTTATTGATTTTATGGGCGTTGACAATGATCCGGCTCTCTTTTGCCTGACGGAAAATCTCCGTTAGTTCTACTACCGGCACACTGCCGGACGCGATGATGTCTTTGAGAACATTCCCCGGACCCACGGACGGCAGTTGATTCACATCTCCCACAAGAATCAGCGTGGCAGCCACAGGCACGGCTTTCAGGAGATTGTACATCAGCACCACGTCAATCATGGAGGCTTCATCAATAATGAGCAAATCGCAGTCCAGCGGATTTTCATAGTTTTTCTGAAAACCGCCCTTGGCAAAGCTGTATTCAAGCATCCGGTGAATGGTTTTTGCCTCATGCCCGGTTGTCTCATTCATCCGTTTTGCGGCTCTGCCGGTGGGCGCGGCGAGCAGAATTTTTACTTGCAGTCCGACAAAAATTTTCAGCACGGCGTTGATAATCGTGGTTTTGCCCGTGCCGGGTCCGCCGGTAATCACCATGACTTTGCTTTGCAGCGCGCATCGCACTGCTTCAATCTGTTTTTCCGCCAGCAGAATGGAAAGCTGTTTCTGCACCCAGTCAAGGGCTTTGTCCGCATCAACCGGACGCACAGATTTCGGTACTTGCAAGAGTATCTTCAAACGCTTGGCAATGCCGGTTTCACAGGTGTAGAACTGCGAGAGATAAACGGCTTTGTTGTTTTCCTTAAATTCCTCAATGTTCTCATTCAGGTCTTCAATGACGAGTTTTTTGTCCGCAAGGCTTCGGGCAATCGCGCCCGCAATGACTTCATTTTCTACATCAAGAATTTCCCGGGATTTCTCAATCAGCGGCTGATAGGGATAGTAAACATGCCCCTCATCCGCGAGTTTATGAAGCACATACAAAATTCCGGCTTCGGCTCTGAGCGGAGAATCTTTGGCAAATCCGAGTTTTGCCGCAATCTTGTCCGCGGTGACAAAGCCGATGCCGAAAATGTCCATTGCCAGCCGATAAGGATTTTCCTGCACTACTGCAATAGAACGACTTCCGTAGTGTTTGAAGATTTTCGTGGCATAACCTGAACTCACGCCGTGCGTCTGTAAAAACAGCATCACTTCGCGGATTTCTTTCTGGTCTTCCCATGCTTTTCCAATCATGGCGATGCGTTTTTTTCCGATGCCCTCGACTTCTGCGAGACTTTCGATGTTTTTCTCAATAATATTCAATGTATCTTCGCCGAATTTTGCTACAATGCGCTCCGCAATTTTCTCTCCCACGCCTTTAATCAGCCCGGAACCGAGATATTTTTTGATGCCGTAAACCGTTGCCGGAACTGCGGTGCTGTAACTGTCAAGCTTGAATTGCTCGCCGTATTTGGGATGATTGAGCCATTCGCCTTTCATTTTAAGGACTTCGCCGGGCGTCGGGGACATGATATTCCCCACCACTGTCACCAATTCCGGGCGGCCGTAAACTTTTACTCGTGCAACGGTGTAGCCGTTTTCCTCATTGGTGTAAGTAATACGCTCGATTTGTCCCTGAAGGTCAGCCAGCATAGTATTTCTATTTCAGCTTTTCCTGAAGATGTGAAGAATTTTATGGTTAGATTTGGAAAAAGGATATTGTTCGGCTTCGCTTTCATGATGCAATTGAATCAGCCCCGTAGGGGCGATATATTTGTAGCACGGCGATTCATCAAAATCACACAAGCCCCGTAGGGGCGGAATATCATTCAGCCGGAAAATATTGCTACAAAAATATATCGCTCCTACGGAGCCTCACGGCTTTTATGACGCGGCGGCGGTGCGCCGGGTTTGAATATCTTCAATCAACTGAATTGAATCATGATGCCCCAGTTCTATGGCTTTTATAAATTCTTTCAGCGCGTCGTCAAAACGATTCTGTTTGAGATAAAGCAGACCGAGCCGGTGACGGAACAGCCCGTTTCCCGGCGCAATTTCCACGCTGTGCTGACAGAATACCGTCGCAATTTCAGGGTTTTCGCCTTTCACGTCAAAGAGATAGCCGATGGCGGAGAGCGAAGCCGCGTCAAAAGGATTCAGCCGGACCGCTTTTTTATATGTCCGAAGCGCCTCGGCGCTCATGTTCAGCGCGGCGTAGCAGTCGCCGAGATAGCGAAGCGCCGAACTCGATTCGGGTCGAAGCCGTACCGCTTTTTCAAGAAAGTTTTTTCCCTTTTCAGCCGCGCCGGTTTCCGAATAAAGCCTTCCGATCTGAAATGCCACTTCAAATACTTCCTCGCCGAGACTTTCCGCCCGAAGGAAATATTCAAGCGATTTTTCCTTTTTGCCCGTAAACATATTGACCAGCCCGGCATTGTATATCGCCATCACTTCTGCCGGGTCCAATCGCGCCGCGATTTCAAATTGCTCAAGGGCTTCTTCAAATTCGCCCCTAACGCCGTAGCAGACGCCCAAGCTGTTATGAATATTCACGTTTGCCGGATCAATGAGCAGCGCGGTTTTAAATTCCGCGACAGCCCCGTGAATATTGCCTTCCTGATACAGCCTGTCGCCGCTGATGTTTAAACTCACCGCGTCGAAAAACGCCGTTCCCCCGGGACCGAGAAAAGCCGCGTGTTCCAAAGCTTTGCACGCGTTTTCAAGAATCCGCTCCCTTGAAAAATGAAGAAAAGGATAAGAAGCAATGCCGACAGTGAGACTTTCCTGACGGCGCATAGCAAGTTTTTTCCGAATATTGTCGGCGAGTTGTGGACACTGCTTTTCATCTGTGTCAGGAAAGAGACAGGCGAATATCTCACGGGTCAGCAGTCCCATGACGCCGATGCCTTCGCAGGCGTCATGAAGCGCTTTGGCGACATCGAGCAGCAACGCAGTCTGTTTATTTTCGCCGTTTGTCTCTTTTGTCTCAGCCGTTTGTGTTTCTTCAGGCTCGGAATGCGGCGGCGGGTCAATCGGCGGATCAATCCGCACAACCATTGCCGCGAATTTCGAGGGATCAGACTCCAGCCTTGCCATGGCGGTTCGGATAAATGAACTGCCGACCGGCATATTCGGAAATTCTTTTTCCAGCCGGTTCAGGTCCGCAGACGAGGCTTCATCCGTATAGTCTGTGTAATTTCTTGAATCAGTAGTATAAAACAGAAATTCTCTTGAGGAACTGCGGCTTCCCTGCAGTGAGGTATTTTTTGTCATGGTTGCGCCTCATGATGATAAAAAAAATAGGAGTTATGCAGTCGTACTTTTCGTTCCCAAACCCTTCATTAGTGACGCCCTCCGGGGTGAAGACGCAGAGCGTCCGGGCTGCATTCCCACGCGGAGCGTCAATGCCGTCAAGTTGACAATTCCGTAAATTCCGTAGGTCGGGG
>DZCT01000032.1 GCA_022736535.1 Desulfatirhabdium butyrativorans
TAAGATCATGACTCCAGGGCGTGCTTTCAATATCCAGACCGTAGTATTTCTTGAGCCAGTTTTTAATGTGAATGTCAGGATTGTTTTTTGCGTCAAAATAGTCCGGCAGGGTATAGAAATCCGTGTTGGTATAGGGAAGACCGGAATAGCGGTTGCACGCGAAAACAATATCTTTATCCGCGCCGGAATAGGCATAATCTCCGTCTTTGTAGTATGCCCCGTGACCGGCAACGCCGACAGCAGCGCGGGCATAACTTGAAGATGAAATCACAACACTGCGGTTGTTGTAACGGCGGTCTAATTCGTCAGCCAGCGTCGGCACAAGAATATTGTGGGGACTGAGATCGCCGTGTCCGTAGTCGGTCGCATTGCCGTCGTCAACCGAGAGCGGGAAACTCCCGTCTGCCTGCAATACATTGTTGCCGAGAATACCGTGAATACCCGGAATTGTGCCGGTTCCCACAGCCGTATGACTCACAGCCGTAGCAGTTTTGGCGTAGCAGATACGGCTCTGAGCAAAAGTTGCACCGTTTTTGATAACCTGTCCTTTCAGAAAAGCAAAGGCGTCTTCAAAAACATTCAGATAATCCGAACGGCCCTGATCCAGACTGAAGAGTACGAGAACTTTGGGGCGTTCTTCACTGTTCCATGTCGCGGCTTCCGGCTCGATGATTTCATTCAATATGCGTCCTTTTGCCGCAGCAGGACGTTGCACGCCTGCCAGATATGCCAGTGTCGGGGCGATGTCAATCAGATTTGCCTCCCCGCCCAGATAGCCTTTTTTAATGCCTTTGCCGTAAAAAATAATCGGCACATCGGTGTCGTAGTTCCAGACCGAACCGTGACTTGCGACCGTACCGGGTTTTTCGCCGTTCTGAATCTTTTCATAAGTTGCTTTGTCTGTGAAAAGACAGTTGGGCTGGGTAATCAGATAAATACTCGGAAACCGGGTGGGATGATACATATTCTGAATCGCAGAAGGGACCTCAACATAAGGGTTCTCGATTTTGCGAGCCTGCCCGGCAGGATCATCGCTTTTTTCAGAAGCGGTTCCGCTCTGTAGTGTCAGCATTCCCATGCCGAAACACAGCATCAGGAACAGCGAAACAAATACTGCTGCTTTTTTTGCCATTACTTTCTTTTTCCTCCTTAAATATTACGGTGTAAAATGTTTGTGCCGCAGATGTGCAAATGTTACAGATATGTCGCCCATACATGCTACAAATATGCCGCCCCTACGGGGCTGAAAATGACATCCGGATCAGCTCCGTAGGAGCGCCATATTTGTAGCAGAAATATTTCTTTTCAATCTGAATCCCTGCAAATCTGCGGCTAAAAAAAATGATGGCATAAGATTATAAGATCACGCATACGCTGTCCAATAGATAATATTAATTGCAATGAAATCTCCTATTGAAAATAACAATTTGAAACTTGCCCCAGTTTATGTTAGGGCTGATGCCGTAATCGCAATGCAGTTTTTTTTGTAAAATGTAAAATTTGAACAAAAAGGAGCAAAAATTTATTATGAGGACAAAAAGTATTCTGATTTTTATCTGCCTGATCTTCGGATTTGCCACGGCGGCTTCCGGGGCTTCGCCGGATGTATTCAAAGATCAGAAAGGCGAAATCAAAATCGCCGGCGGCACCGCACACATTCCGGTGATGAAAGCCGCAGCCGAACAGATCATGACGCTTAACCCTGAGATTCAGATCAGCATTGCAGGCGGCGGCTCCGGCGTGGGCATCAAACAGGTCGGCGAAGGACTTGTGAATATCGGAAACTCCGGGCGCAAACCCACAGACGAGGAAATTCAGAAATACGGTCTCAAGCTTTTCAAATGGGCATTAGACGGTGTAGCCATCGTGGTTCATCCGAAAAATGCTGTCAGGGCATTGACAAAAGGACAGATCAAAGACATCTTTGCCGGAAAAACTGACAACTGGAAAGCCCTCGGCGGCGAAGACAAAGCCATTACTGTTTATACCAGAGACGAGGCAAGCGGCACACGAGAAGTTTTCTGGGAAAAAGCGGTTGACAAAGGAGACATCACGCCCAAGGCAAATGTGGTCGCGTCCAACGGCGCGATGAAATCCGCAATCGCCAACGATCCCTACGGCATCGGCTATGTCTCGGTGGGTCATATAGATGAAAGCGTGTCGCCTGCGGCATTGGACGGCGTTGTTCCGAGCATCGAAACCGTCAAACAGGGAACTTACACAGTTTCCAGAGGTCTTTTCAGCAATACCAAAGGCGAACCCGCAGGTCTGACAAAGCTGTTTATTGACTACCTGTTTACATCCGAGGGGCAGAAAATCATCGAAGCAAACGGTTTTATTCCTGTCAGATGACAAAAGCATTTGAAACGGTTATAGAAAAAACATTTTTTGTTTTTGCGCTTGCAAGCGCGGGCGTGGTGATTCTGATTTTCGGATTCATGCTGGCGTTAGGATTCCCGCTGATAAAAGGCGGCTTGTTCTTCGGGCTTCTGACCCGGGACTGGTCGCCTTATCACGGCGTCTTCGGCATTTACCCCATGATTGTCGGGACGCTGGCAATTGCCCTGTTGAGCGTCATTCTTGCCTTTCCGCTCAGTCTCGGATGCGCCTCGTTCATCAGCGTGCTTGCCCCCCCGAAATTTGCAGGATTTCTGCGAAAAGTCGTTCAGATGATGACGGGCATTCCCACGGTAGTCTTCGGATTTGTCGGAATTTTCCTTTTGATTCCGATAGTCAGAGAAGTGTTTGAAAGCGGCGGAATGTGCATTCTGACTGCTGTTATCATGCTGACGCTGCTCATTTCGCCGACCATGATTCTTATTTTACCGAGAGTTTTGAGCAGGTTCCGAAGTCCTATACAGATGCGGTGGAGGCTTTGGGCGGAACACGGGTGCAGAAATTGCTCTATATGATTTTGCCCTGTTCGCGGAAAGGCATTCTGACCGGCGTGATGCTCGCGCTGGGAAGGGCTTTCGGCGACACGCTGATTGCGCTCATGCTTGCCGGAAACGCCGTTCAGACGCCCGGCTCGCTTTTGGATTCCGCCCGAACGCTGACCGCTCACATCGCATTGGTCATAGCGGCAGATTACGAAAGTCTGGAATTTAAATCCATTTTTGCCTGCGGCATCACGCTGTATCTGTTTACGACTGTACTGATGCTGATGCTGCGCGCCTCAGACCGCAGGGAAAAGCCGTGAACCGGATCACAGAATGTCTCATCGTTGCGGCTTCATGGTTCTGCGGCATTGTGCTTGCGGGAAGCATTTTCTGTATTCTCGGATACCTGTTTTTCAAAGGAGCGGCTGCGGTCAGTCTGAGCCTTATCTTCGGCAAAACAAATCCCATAGACGCGATATTGCTTCGGAAACAAGTCTTTAACGGCATTTTTCCGGCAATTGCGGGAACTTTTTCATTAGTCGTACTTTCCGTTGCGCTGGCAGTGCCGGCGGGACTTGCCAGCGGCATTTATCTCGCGGAGTACGCATCAGACCGCATCAAAAAAATCCTCAGTCTTTTTTTCGATATTCTCGCGGGAATCCCCTCGATTGTCATCGGTCTGTTCGGATTTTCGCTTGCGGTGTTTCTCCATAAAAATTACTCGGATCGGATTTATCCCTGTCTTCTGATTTCCGGGATTTCGCTGGCATTTCTGGTTTTGCCCTACATCATCCGAACCACGCAGGTTGCTTTGGAAAGCCTGCCGAAGGAAACCCGGCTCACCGCGCTGGCGCTGGGCGCGACAAAACTTCAGAATATCTTCTATGTACTGATTCCCCAATCGCTTTCGGGCATTGTCAGCGGCGTGATTCTCGCGGTGGGACGCTGTGCGGAAGATACTGCGGTCATCATGCTCACCGGCGTTGTGGCAAGCGCAGGCATCCCCAAATCCCTTTTTTCCCATTACGAAGCCCTTCCCTTCTATATTTTCTACATTTCCTCTCAGTATGCCGACACGCAGGAACTTCTGAACGGATACGGCGCATCCATCATTCTGCTCTTTTTATGCGCTTTTCTCTTCCTGATTGCGTTTGCAATTCAAAAGCGTTTGTGCTATCAGATGCTTTACCGTGCGTGAAAAAAGAGGTTCTCGCAAAGACGCCAAGTCCGCTAAGAAATAAAATTATAAAACCTTTGCGTCCTTTGCGCTCTTTGCGAGAAATAAAAAAAGTTCTCGCAAAGACGTCAAGTTCGCAAAGAAAGAAAAATAGAAAATCTTTGCGCTCTTTGCGCCCTTTGCGAGAAATAAAAAAAAGTTCTCGCAAAGACGCCAAGTTCGCCAAGTCCGCTAAGAAATAAAATTATAAAACCTTTGCATCTTTGCGAGAGATTTGGCGAATATTATGGAAAACAAAGCGATAAAGATAACAGCCGACTCCCTTTATTTTTACTATCAGAGGCAGCCGGTGCTGGAAAACATTTCAACGCAGTTTGCCGAGCATTGTATTACGGCTATTGTGGGACCTTCGGGAACCGGCAAATCCACCTTTCTTACAACCCTCAACCGTTTGTGGGAGAGCATTCCCGGCGCAAAAATGGAAGGAAAAGTAGAAATCAGATTTGAAGGGCAGTTTCGTGATATTTACCACAAATCTTTTTGTGTGAACCGGCTGCGCCGGCTCGTGGGGATGGTGTTTCAGATTCCCAATCCCCTGCCCATGAGCATTTTCAAAAATATAGCGTTTCCGCTGAAACTTGCCGGATATAAAGACAAACAAGTCATTGCCGAAAAAGCGGAACAGGCATTGAAGCGTGCATATCTCTGGGAAGAAGTCAAAGACCGGCTGGAACAGGACGCGCTTGCATTGTCCGGGGGACAGCAGCAGCGGCTGTGCATTGCCCGTTCTCTTGTGCTGGAGCCGGAAGTGCTGCTCTTGGACGAACCCACTTCATCTTTAGATGCAAAAGCCGGACAGGTGATTGAAGAGCTGCTGCTCGGTCTGAAAGAACGCTGTACGATTGTCATGGTTTCTCACTATATGGATCAGGTGAGACGCATCGCCGACACGGTGATTGAACTGCCTGCAATCCGAAAACAGAAACAGTTATGATACGGAAAATCGCAGCGCGCCTATATGTCGGCAGACTGCCTCTTTAAAATCAGAAGACCTGTTATGCCCGCTGAAAAAGAACTGAGCAGAATGGCAATTTTGGAACTTTGGATCATTTCAGTCTGACCGAAAGCCAAGAGGGTAATGAAGATTGACATGGTAAACCCGATTCCTCCCAAAAAACCCATGCCGATGACATGCTTCCATGAGACATTTTCCGGCAATTGAGATAAGCCCGCCCGGATTGCCAGAAAGCTGAACAGAACAATGCCGAGCGGCTTGCCCAAGAACAGGCCTGCAAAAATCCCCAGACTGTTTGATGTGAACAGCCCCTGAACCCAGTTTTCGGATAGAACAATATCGGTATTTGCCAGCGCAAAGAGCGGCATGATGAGAAAAGCCACAGGTTTGTGAAGAAATTGCTGCAATCTGTAGGACGGCGATTCATCATCACCGGTACCGAAGGGAACCGCACAGGCAAGAAGAACGCCCGAAAGCGTGGCGTGAATGCCGGATTTGAGCATAAAGTACCACATTACAGCGCCCGGAATCAGATAAAATAACAGGTGACGGATACCGAAATGATTTGATATGAGCAGTCCCCCAAATATCCCGAAAGACAGGATAAGATATACAAATGAAATGTCACTCGAATAGAACAGAGCAATGATGACAATTGCGCCCAGATCATCTATAATCGCCAGTGCCGTAAGGAAAACTTTCAGCCCCGTCGGGACCCTGTTGCCCAGCAGCGCAAGAATGCCCAGCGCAAAGGCGATATCGGTTGCCATCGGAATACCGATGCCGCCCTGGGTTTCGGTTTCACGGTTGAACAGGAAGTGAAGGACAGCCGGCAGCGCCATGCCGCCGACGGCGGCAAAAACAGGCAGTGTTGCGGTTTTCAGGTCAGACAGTTCCCCGATATAAAACTCCCTTTCAATTTCAAGCCCGATCAGCAGGAAGAAAATTGCCATCAGACCGTCATTAATCCAATGTTCAACGCTGTATTTCAACGCAATGCCGCCGAGTTCAAAGCCGATTTTGTTCTGCCAGAAATCCGAGTAATTTTTTCCGAAATAGGAATTGGCGATGATAATTGAGATAACGGTGCATAAAATCAGAATAATCCCTGAAACCTGCTCACTTTTGAAAAATTCTGTGAAAAGTCTGCTCAGTGTCGTTTTCATAATCGTATTTGTCCTTAAATTATCGGAACGCCCGCGACTGCGGCAATCATACCAATGCTGTAGAACGGGTTTGAAACCCGTTTTGCCGAATGCGGAAAGCATCAGCAAACGGCGGGGACCTAACCCCCAATGCCATTAAGTTAAGGACCGGACATTAATTTTCCCCCTTTTTTAAAGGGGGACCGAGGGGGATTTCTCCGCCGGACACAGAAATCCCCCCTGCCCCCCCTTTAAGAAAGGGGGCCATTTTATTAAAATCGGGCCGCTTAACTTAACGGCATTGGACGTAACCCCGCCCTAGCAAAGCGGCGAATTAATCAGCGCAGGGCAGGTCTTTGCCGTCACAGTCCTGATCTATGGCGTCTCCGCAGAAATCCGTTACCTCCTCGCCCAGACTGAATTTCCGAACCCGGAAAGGTCTGAATGACTTCTGAGAGATTTTTCCTTTCGTTTCAATTTCCGTTCTAAGGGACTGAAGTATCAGTTCTATGATTTCAATCTGTTCCGATATCGAAATCTTCTGAATTTGTTTGGCAATTTCCATGTCGAGCATATCCGGTCTCCTTAATTACAGTCAATACTTACAACTTTTGGTAGTGGTATAGTAGAGGTGATTGCAGGGTGTCGTTCCGAGCGGAGCGGAGAATCTCATTTTTATATTTATAATAAGATGTTATAATAAGAGATTCTTCACTGCGTTCAGAATATCAGCACAGGGCATGTCTTTGCCGTCACAGTCCTGATCTATGCCGTCCCCGCAGATTTCCGGCGCACCCGGATAAATACTCCCGTCGCTGTCGTTGCAGTCGTTCACTTTTACCGAATAGCCGTCGCCGTCATTGTCGCTCGGCGTCCGGGCGCAGTCATAGCCGTCACAGTTCTGATCCACGCGGTCGCCGCAGATTTCCGCAACGTCAGGATGAATCGAAGCGTCATTGTCGTTACAGTCGCCGTCTGCGACGGTGTAGCCGTCTTTGTCGCTGTCCGTGTCCGGCGCGGGAGCGCAGGCCGTATCTTTGCCGTCGCAATCCTGATCTACCTCGTCACCGCAGATTTCTGTCGCACCCGGATGAATCGAAGCCTCATTGTCGTTGCAGTCGCTTTTTTCTGCTGTGAAGCCGTCATTGTCTTTATCCGTGCCTGTCGAGGGCGTACATGACAAGTCAGCGCCGCTGCAATCCTGATCTACTCCGTCTCCGCAGATTTCTGTCGCGCCCGGATGAATACTGCTGTTGTAATCGTTGCAGTCGCCCGCATTTTCAGTGTAACCGTCATGGTCATTGTCTGTATCGTAGAGATTCGTCCCGCATGACAAGTCAAAGCCGTCACAGTTCTGATCTATGCCGTCGCCGCAGATTTCCGCCGCGCCCGGATGAACAGTGATGTCGTAGTCGTTGCAGTCGCCCCAATATTCGGTGTAGCCGTCATAGTCATTGTCTATCTCATAGAGATTCGTCACACATGCCAGATCAGCGCCGTTGCAGTCCTGATCTACCCCGTCACCGCATATTTCCGTAGCCCCCGGATGAATGGAGGCATCATTATCGTTGCAGTCTTTTTCGTTCTCGGTGTAGCCGTCATGGTCATTGTCTGTATCATTCGGATTGCTCACACATGCCAGATCAAAACCGTCACAATCCTGATCTGTGCCGTCGCCGCAGATTTCCTTGGCGCCCGGATGAATCGAGGCATCATCATCATTGCAGTCGCCCTGATTTTCCGTGTAGCCGTCTCCGTCCTGATCGGTCTCTCCGGCTGCGGGACCGCAGGGTGAATCTCCGTTATTGCAGTCCTGATCAATGCCGTCGCCGCATAAATCCGTTGCTTCAGGATGAATATCAGGATCGGCGTCATTGCAGTCGCCCTGATTTTCCGTGAAACCGTCTTTGTCATTGTCTATGTCATTGGGATGACATTCCCGGTCTGCGCCGCTGCAATCCTGATCTATGCCGTCCCCGCAGATTTCCAGACCGCCCGGATTGACCGCGGCATTCGTATCATCGCAATCGCCCTGACTTTCCGTGTAGCCGTCTTCGTCACTGTCGGATTCTGCCTGAAATTCATGGCGGATATAGCGATTGCTCAGAATCGTCACGCCTTTTTTGTCATAAGCATCGTTTTCAGGATAATCTGAGTAAACTTCTATATCCGGCACAGAAACATGAAAGTAGTTGACATCAATTCTGCCGCTCGCGTCAAACCATATTTTTACAAACAATTCCGGATTGTTTTCGCTTCCCCATTTCACATCTTTCGGATCCGCATAAAAAAATCCCCACATCACCTGATGACCGCCTGCGGTGAGCGCATCGCCGCCTTTGTACCAGCGCGCGTCAATGACGCCTTTTTCCTCGCTGTTAATGACAGCCGCAATCCGAAGATTGTTCCCCGTAAAATAGCCTGCGGGATTTCCTTTTGCCGTGATGCCTTTGGGCGGATCGCCGTCTTCATAATGCGCTTCGGAAAAACCTTTTCCGTCCTGATAGTAAAAGCGGACGTGCCGCCGGGAGGTAGTTGTCGTTGCGATTTCGCCCGGAATGCCGTCGTAGGGATAATCTGCATAGACTTTTATATCCGGCACGGAAACATGGAAGTAATTGACATCTATGCGTCCGCTCCGGTCAAACCAGATTTTGACAAAAATATCAGGGTTATCCGGGCTTCCCCATGAGACATCATCGGGGCTGGCGTAGAAATAACCCCATATTGCTTCATCGCCGCCGTCGGTTTTGTCTTCTCCGCCTTTCTGCCAGACTGCATCAACCTCGCCTTTTTCGGCAGTATAAATCACCGCGTTGATCCAAAGCTGATTGGTTGCCATCACGCCGGTCCCGCGGCCGTAAGCCGCGCCGGAAACAGCGCAAAGGCAGAGTAAAACAAAAATAAATACCTTATGTTTTTTCATTGTCCGAAATGCTCCTTCAAATTTTAAAATGCGATAAAACTGAACCACGAAAACACGAAAAAAGCGAAAAGCACCGAAATATCCGTAGGGGCAGGTCGCCGGTCCTCCGGAGTGCTAAAATGAAATTTTAGCATAGTAAAGCGGGTTTTAAACCCGCTCTACAGACAATGCAAAAATTTCGCTTCGCTCATTTTTGCACTCCGGAACGGCTTGTTCCAGTTTTCGTGTTAAAGAAACTTGGGCGGAAAACAATATTTTTTCATCGTGTTACTTTCTTTCAAAATCATCAGCGTTGCGGTTCCGTGGGTGAGAAGTTCTCCGTCTCCGTTGGTAATCTCCGCCTCTGCATAACAAAGCGTCTTGCCGACTTTGATCTGCAATCCTTTTGCAAAAAGTTTTCCGGATACGGCAGGCGCAAGGTAGTTCAACTTCAGGTCAACGGAGGTGAGCCACGCCTCCGGGTCTTCAATGTCATAGTAAACAGACCAGAAGGCAACCGTATCAATCAATGTCGCCAACATGCCGCCATGCACAACGCCGAGCAGTTGCTTATGTTTTTCCTCAATATCCACTTCAATCACCGCGTATCCGACGCCGATATCCGCCAGTTTCATTGAAAGCAGCGAAGGAAAGGGCGAAATATTGAACAGTTCGGAAAGCTTTTGGATATGCGCCGGGTTCGGTTTTTTCATCGGACTACAGCCTCCAGTATTTGATATTCATCTTTTTCGCTTCTTCCGGGCTGAACGCGCCTTTTACGTCAATCACAAGCGATGCGCCCTGCGTACACAGACGCATAATCTCGGAAAGTCCGAGCTTCTTATAAACATCGTGAATGACTGCCACGATCACGCCGTCAACGCCCGCCAGTTCTTCCATCTGACTCAGTTCCAGCCCGTAGTATTTCTTGGCTTCCGCGGGGTCCGCGAGCGGGTCATGAACCAGCACATCTACTTCATAGTCTTTCAGTTCGGCGATAATGTCAACTACCTTGGTGTTTCTGAGGTCAGGCACGTTTTCCTTGAAGGTGATGCCGAGAACCGCAATTTTTGCCCGGCGCACCTGCTTTCCCAGCCCGATAAGCATTTTGACGGCGCGTTCTGCGACAAATTTGCCCATGCCGTCATTGATGCGGCGCCCGGCTAAGATCATCTCAGGATGATAACCCAGCGATTCGGCTTTGAACGTCAGGTAGTAAGGGTCAACGCCGATACAGTTATGCACCACCAGCCCGTAATCCGTTACGATGGTTTCGGTTTCATCCACCTCCACCGAGTAAACATAATCGTCTTCGCATCTTTCGATCTGCTTGAGACCGACCGTCAGAACATCTCTGAATGATTCATATTTCCGGCTTCTGACAAACCTGACCTTATGCTCAAAGTATTGCTCAATTTTCGCCCGTTTTTCACCGAGAAACATTTCTCTCAGTTTGGAGAGATTTTCGTGACCGTGAATGTAAAGCAAAGGTCTCTCTTTGTCAAAAGACATGGTGACGCCGAAATCCTGAAGCAGCAGCACAACCTGATGAAACAGTTTTTTACTGCTTGAGAAATACGTCACTTCATCGCCGCAGTTCCGGGATGTGTAATCTTTGCTGTTTTTCGTATAAGGTCTTGCTTGTTCCAGCGTCAATTTCACGCCCCCGTCTCCTCTCAAAAGCCCTTTGAGAAGATGCGTTTTGATGTTTTCCGAAGCGTAGAGCAGAAAATCAGGCGCGGCAGCGTCATAACTGTTTTTGCCGCAATGCAGCACTTCCGACAGCAATCTGCCGAAAAGATCGGACGATAATTTCACGCACACTGCCTTGTCTGTTTTTGAACGATAAACAGAATACCGGCATCCCAAGCCTGAGATACATTTGCAAACATCATCGAGATATTCTTTTTCTTCAGAATGGAAAGTCCATCTTGTCCTAAGTGTGTTGTCCTGTGAGATACAGCCTTCGCTCAGATAATAGCCCACGAGCCGGGCAAAATCTTCGTCAATGGCGATGACCGCCCGGATTTGATTATAGGAAGAACCCCTGCCGGTAACAAGAAAAATTTCATCCCGCTTTATCGGCATGACACCTTTGCATTCCAGTTCAAGATAGAGCTTCAACGGCAGGTAGTTGCCGATATAGAAATTCGAGGGCTTGACGCCCCTATTTTTCTTTATCGCCAAAACTGCCTGATAATCTTTGAACTGTTTCGAGACAGGCTTGACACGGACATTTTTCAGCGTTTCTTCACCTAAAAGGTCTATTATATCAAGCGTTTTCGGAACATCCAGTTCGGGAAGCTTTGTATTGACGACAAACTTGTCCGAAAGCGTCACATCTTTTGCAAGTTTTACAGCAAACTTGCCGGATTCATGCACAATCATAGGATGGTCGTCCGAGACCTTCACTGTCTGATTGCTCGAAGTCGTAAACTGAATCAGATTGCCGTAGTTCCGCTTGGTTAAAAGCGTCACTTTTTTAAACTCCGCCCGTTTCAACTCCGTATTGTATGACAGGATTTCCGTTTCTTCCGGCAGTCTGACTGCATCTGTCTGATTTGAAGGCGTGAGCAGGCGGAGCCGGGTTCTTGTTGAAACGCTGTCAAAACTGACGGTCTGATGTCCGCAGACCGCATTCAGGAAACAGTTTTCAGATTCCGCATCCGCCTGAAAGTCGGGAGCGGCTGTTTTTTCCGTGCATGAATTGAATAAAGCTTCGATTTCCAAAGTCTTAAACTGTCCGGCGATTTTTGCAAAGACAAGCTGGTCTTTTGAGAGACAGTGTCCTCCTACCAGCCCCGGTCTGAACGGCAGGAAATTCCATTTGGTTCCGGCAGCTTCCAGCACTTCTGTTGTATCAATCCCCATCTTGTCGAAAATCATGGCAAGTTCGTTCATCAAGGCGATGTTCAAATCCCGCTGCGTATTTTCAATGACTTTTGCAGCTTCCGCGACTTTTATCGAAGATGCCTTATGAAGCCCGGCTTTTACAACTTTGCCGTAAACGCCGGTCACAACTTCCAGCGCGGCTTTGTCCGAGCCGGAAACGATTTTCACAATATTCTCAACTGTATGCACTTTGTCGCCGGGATTGATGCGCTCCGGCGAATAGCCCGCGCTGAAATCCGTTCCGAATTTCAAACCCGATTCCTTCTCCATGATGGGAACGCATTCTTCTTCGGTTGTGCCCGGATACACCGTTGACTCAAACACGACGCAGGAGCCTTTTGCCAAGTGCTTTCCCACAATATGCGAAGCCCCGTGCAGAGGGCGCAAATCCGGAATGCGGTACTGGTCTATGGGCGTTGGCACCGCGACAATGATAAATCGGCAACGGGAAAGCTCCTGCGCGTCATCGGTGTAAAAGATTTGGGCGGCTTTCAGTTCCTGCTCGGAAACTTCCAATGTCCGGTCATGTCCCGATTTCAGTTCCTGAATCCGTTCTGTTTTGAGGTCAAAGCCCACGACATCAAAATGTTTTGCCAATTGGACAGCCAAAGGAAGTCCCACATACCCCAAGCCCACAACTGCAATCTTATCTTCCCGTGACATCAATGATTCAAGTGTTACCGTCATGTTTTTTCCCCTCCGAATTGTGACGCGTAAGGGCAGGCCGCCGGCGTGCCCCTGCATTCGTATTTTTCGTTTCTTTCACATTTTCGTGCTTGGATGATACCCCTTTTCCTTCATTCTGTGCAAGCAGGAAATCAAAAAATATACTGCTTCCCCGGTTGGTAGGGCGGGGTTACGTCCCCGCCGCCTGTTTCCGTGTTCCTTCCAGTTCTTTCATTGCGTTCCGATAAAAAAGGGTCTGAAAGAAGATTCATCTCTTTTCATTGCCGCCTGAATTTGTTCGATAAATTTCGCTTTTTCATCGGGAAGTTTTCCTTCGAGATTGATGTAATTGGTGTAATGATCGCTTGCAAGATATGAATCTGCATGAAGATTTTCAATGAGCAAAGCGGTTTCTTTCAAAATTTCATGGGGACCCGGAACCTGAAACTCGCCCTTCCGAATTTCATCCAACAGGGGCGTATTGATTTTGGGAACAAGGGTGCGAAGCCTTATAAAATCAGGTTCGGTCTGATTCAGCACTTTTGCGGTTTCAAGCGCGTGCGGAATGCTCCGTTCTCTGCCGCCGATGCCCAGAACCACGTACATGCTGAGGGTGATGCCCGCGGCCATCACCCATTTTCCGGCTTCAATCTGCTCAAGGCTGTTCGTTCCTTTTCGGATACGCTTCAGCACCAAGTCATCGCCGGATTCGAGTCCGACATGAATCCTTGACAATCCAGCAGCTGCCAGCAGCTTGAGGGCTTCGGGCCCCTTTTTGTGAATGAACTGGGATGAGCCATATACGGTAATCCGCTCTAAATGCGGAAAAATTTCCCGCGAAAACCGGCAGATTTCGCACAGATCAGCCGTTTTCATGGCGATGGTGTTGCCTGCCGGAAAAAACAGCGTGCGGACATTTTTACCGTAAACATCCCGTGCAGAAAGAATGTCTTCTTTGATTTCAGATACTTTTCGTATCTTAAACCGGGGACCCTGTTTGAAGATCATGCAGAAGGTGCATCTGTTGTGGGGACAGCCGACGGTTGCCTGAATCAGCAGTGAATTTGCCTCGCTCGGGGGGCGGTATATAGGTCCTTCGTATCGCATCATAAAACTCGGTCAGAGGGTGAAATAATTTTATCGGCAAGATCAGGGTAAATTCTGTAAAAATCTTTCTTGTTGAGTGTTAATATTTTATCAGCATTTGACGTTAATGCAGCTTTTAAAATAAGCGCATCATAGATGACTCCACCCGAAGTTCCAGAATCGGACAAATGTTCTATCACTGAAATATAGTCTTGAACGGATAAAGGAATGATTTCAAATAAATTAAGAATATTCATCTCAATCAGTTTTCGGGCAAGCACAGGAGAAATACGAGGCTGAACCGGCAAACTTGTCAGAATTGAATAAAGTTCAGCTATCGAATGCGCCGAGATCAGTCCTGTATGCGTACTATTTTTTACCTTTTGAAGATAGGGCAGAGACAACTCATGCAGGGGATGCGACTCAATCATTGCTGCCACTAAAACCGACGTATCAAACAATATATTCATTTATTATGCCTTTCCAAAAGCTTATCCGCACGATCTTCCCGTTCTTTTCGGACAATGTTTGTTATCTGATGATTATTAAATAATCGGTTTCCGGCAACAACCCATATCCCTTCTTTATCAAGTAGTATGGGCTGATCCGGGTACTTAGACAAACATAAGCCGCCTTCATCTTCTTTTCGTTTTTCTACAAGCAGAATCATACCCGGTGCCAGGCCCAGACAGGTTTCTATTTCCGGCGGTATCAAAATCCGTCCCCTATCGTCCAATGATAACTCAATTCGTTGGTTCATTTTTATTTCATATCTCCCTGTTAAACCTTTTAAACTGCCTGCTTCCCCGTTATTTCCCGAATATCAATCCTTATGATGACTGTTTTTCGCAGAGCCGTTTCCGGGTAGTCAAAGGGCGGAGAAGCTGCATAATGCTGCATGATAATATCGAATGCCCGGCGTTTCTGTTCAGCATCCTCCACAAAAAAAGCCTCTCCATATCCGATGACGCTTTTGTATCTCATTCCCCACTGACAGGCTTTCTCAGCTTTTTTTATCTCTGTATCCGCATCAAATTCAAAACACACTTTGTTGTTTTTCTTCAGCAAATCCAATTTTTTGCCCATAGCTGCGGAATGGAAATACAAGGCATTTTCTTCATAGCCGAAACACAGCGGGACAATGTAAGGATATTCCTCGTCTGTCATAGCAACGCGACAAATCTGCGCTTTTTGAATCACAGATTCGATTTCCGCTTTGTCTTTGATTTCTCTTTCTTTTCTTATCATATATAGGAAGCCCTTTTGTCTCTCGCAAAGGACGCAGAGAACGCAGAGAAAAAAAGCTTTATTTTATAAAAAAATCTTTGCGCCCTTTGCGAGAAATTCTTTTAAGTTCTACTCAACATTCCACTCCCGGACCGGCTTGAATATCAACTCATTGGCGCGAATCATGTGCAGTTCCTGTCTCGCCACATTTTCGATAAAAACAGGATCGGTTTTCAGCCGCTCGATAGAACGATACAGGGAAATGTTTTCCTGTGTCACAGATTCATTCTTTTCCGCTATGCTTTCTTTCGTTTTTTTCAGCATGTTAAGATCGGCAAGTCCTTTGTCGCCGAAAATAATCATCAGAAAGAAAAAGAAAATCACCACCATGACAAAAGACAGCAGAAAATTTTGTTTTATCGTTGTCATTTGATCCCCCTTCTGACCGTAGCCAGCACTTTTTCAAATTCCTGACTTTTGAGTAAAAATGAAAAAAAAGCGTAGAAAATCAGACCGCTTACAATACTGATGAGCAGACCTGAAAAAAGAACGATCAGGTTTTTTCCGTCTGCGGGAATGATGAGAAACGCCAATGCCCACACCGCCGCGCCCATCGCCGCAGCGCATATCAGAGATTTGACCGCAGATGTGAGTATGCTTTTCCATTCCAGCGAGCCGAGTCTTACTTTCAATGCGCGGACCAGCAGGAAAAGATTCAGCATAGATGCGAGAGAAGTCGCCAATGCAAGACCGCCGTGTTTGAGCGGTCCCATGAGAATAATGCTGAGGAAGATATTTGCGAGAATAGAGATGACCGCAATCCGCACCGGGGTTTTGGTGTCCTGAAGCGCGTAAAAGGTGGAAACCACAATTCTGACGGCTGAAAATGCCCAAAGTCCAACGCTGTAGTACAACAACGCGTAAGCAGTCATTTCAGTGCTTTGCGCGTCAAACGCGCCTCTTCTGAACAGCAGTCCCACGATGGGTTCTCTCAGGACAATCAGACCGATCATGGCAGGAATGGTAATGAAAAAAACGAGTTTCATGGAGTAGGAAAAGGTATGCCGAAGCGCGTCGAAATCCTGCGCCGCGGCTTGGCGGGAAAGGCTCGGCAGCACTGCTGTCGCGGCGGAGATGGCAAAAATGCCGAGGGGAAATTCCACAAGTCTGTCGGCATAATAAAGATAAGACACACTGCCTTCCGGGAGCAAAGACGCGAGCAATGTGCCGACGAGAATATTGACCTGATAGACTGTCGCGCCGAAGACCGCCGGCAGCATCAATATGCCGATTTTCTTGAGTCCCGGATGGTAGAAATACTCACGCCAGCTTTTTGTCTCCCGCGCTTCGGTTTTCAGATAAATTCCTTTTTTTATCAGAAAAGGAATCTGAATTGCCAATTGCAGAACGCCGCCGATTAAAACGCCGATGGCAATTCCGGTTATCGGCTCTTGCAGACGGGGCGAAATCAGCAGCGCGGACAGGATAATGGCGATGTTCAGCAGCACAGGCGATACCGCCGGTGCTGCAAAATGACCGAGCGTGTTCAATATGCCCATGCAAAGCGCCACAAGGCAGACAAAAAAACAATAGGGAAACATGATGCGGGTCAGCATGACCGTAAGCGCAAATTTTTCAGGCGGGTCCGTAAACCCCGGCGCAATGACTCGGATAATAATCGGAGAGAAAATAATCCCTAAAATCGTCACCGCAAAGAGAATGAGCGCCAGCAGCCGCATTGCCGCCCGTGCGAGATGAAATGCCTCATCTTTTCCCTGGGTTTGCAGATATTCCGTGAAAACCGGAATAAAGGCGATGCTCAATGATCCTTCGGCAAAAAGGCGGCGCAGCAGATTCGGGATTCGGAACGCGACAAAGAATGCGTCCGAACTCAGTCCCGCGCCGAAAAACCACGCGACCACCACATCTCTTATAAAGCCGAAGATGCGGCTCAACAGCGTTGCCGCGCCGACCACTCCGGCAGCTTTTGTCACACGGGCATTTTCAGACATAATGCTTCATCATTCCCCGTAGGGGTAAGCCCCTGTGCTTACCCTGTGAATTACCGTACAATAAGGGCAACCACAGGGGGTTGCCCCTACGGTTTATTATTCATAATTATGAAGAGATTCAGGCAATACGGTCAAGTTTGTATAAGACCGCAATCATAATGACGGTTCCGCCCAGCATCCATGTAGGACCGAAAAGCCAGAGCGTAAAAGGAATCGCAAGATAATAGCCGCGCATTCCCAGCATATAATGAAGCGCGCCGCGATTCAGCGTGGCGACAACCGCTTCCGGCGTGTTGAGCGGGTCCTGTTCAACCGGCACGTTAATCATCAGACTGGCATGATTATAGTACCGTACAGACAGGGAAAAATTAAAAAAAGCAAAAAAAAGTTCCACAATCAGCACCATCAGCTTGAACAGCCAGAGGCGATGGCATGTTGATCCCAGAAAATTGAGCGTATGGGCAATTTCAGGAACACGCTCTGCCTGAAACGCCGTGTTCATAATGCCCATGTTTATGAAAATCGCTGTAGAAGCAAGAAAACTGGCTGCCATGGTCCAGTTCCGCAACGTCTGAACCGCAACAATATCCATCCTGCCCTGCATCATGGTTCTTACCCAGTCTGAACGCAGACGGTTGGTAAGTCCCACCGATGTTTTCAAAGGCGAGTTTTGAATCTGAAAAAACAGATGGACATGGTAAACCGTCAGCATCAGCACTGAGGAAAAAATAAAGACAAATTCAAGCCATGCCTTGCCGTCTGTCAGAACGTCACGAAAAGAACAGGTGAATTGCTCCATAGTCAATGTCTTGATAATCCGTCCGGGCGCGCCATCCGGGGTGCAAAAATTTTATTTTTGCACCCCGGATTGAATTATAGAGGCGCGCCCGCCGTCTCTTACCTTTTTTTTGCAAGCAGAACGCCCTCGATAAAAGGATCAATTTCGCCGTCAAGCACGCTGCTGACATTGCCGATTTCAAGATTGATGCGGTGATCCTTTGCCAACTGATACGGATGCAGGACATAAGAACGAATCTGGTTGCCCCAGGCAATGTCTTCTTTGCCGTCGTGCATCTCCTGCCATTTCTCATCCTGCTTCTGTTTTTCCAATTGATACAGTCTGGCTCTCAGCACTTTCATTGCCATTTCTTTGTTCCTGTGCTGGGATTTTTCCTGCTGGCACTGCACCACAATGTTGCTGGGAAGATGGGTAATCCGAACCGCGCTGCTGGTTTTGTTCACATGCTGTCCGCCGGAGCCGCTGGCTCTGAACACATCAATCCGCAGGTCTTTTTCCTCAATGTCAATAACGATGTTGTTGTCCACTTCGGGATAGACAAATACCGATGCAAAAGAAGTGTGGCGTTTGCCGTTGGCGTTAAAGGGCGAAATTCTGACTAAACGGTGAACGCCTTTTTCGGATTTCAGATAGCCGTAAGCATAAGTGCCGTTAGATGTGAAGGTGACGCTTTTGATGCCCGCTTCATCTCCCGGCTGAAAATCTATGATTTCGCTTTTGAAGCCCTTCCGTTCCACCCATCGCGAGTACATTCTGAAAAGCATTTCCGCCCAGTCCTGCGCCTCGGTGCCGCCCGCGCCCGCGTTAATGGAAACAATGGCGTTTCTGTCGTCGTCCTCGCCGTCGAGCATGATGTCAAGCGAAAATTGTCTGATCCGATTTTCAATTGCCTGTATTTCTTTGGAAACTTCTTCGAGCGTATCTGAGTCGGATTCTTCCAGGGCAAGATCAAGCAGCATCTGACTGTCTTCCAAGTCTTTATAAAGCTTATGAAAACTTTCAGTTTTACCGGAGAGCGCGGTGCGTTCTTTCAAAACAGACTTGGTGCTTTCGGGGTTGTCCCAAAAACCGTCTTTGGCGATGAGCGTCTCAATTTCCTGCAATCTTTTTTCTTTACCGGCAAGGTCAAAGATACACCTTCAACTGTTCCAGTTGACGAAAAAGTTCCTTGACGGTTTGCCTGATTTCTACGGACATGATGTGTTCCTCCTTAAAAAAATGGTCAGCCGGGGTTCATCTCCGACATTCGTATTGTATGATATAATCGTATTTTATACTTGTCAAGGCATGTGTGCAATTTATGTCTGTTTGGGGGCAGAAA
>DZCT01000434.1:0-2062 GCA_022736535.1 Desulfatirhabdium butyrativorans
CTATATAATAACTATCTGTATTATAAATTAAACACCACCACTATATCACTACCCGGATATGCTTCTATGTCTCGCATCTAACGGAATGAATATAGAACCTTACATCGCCGATATTGTCCGTCTCAACGTCAGTCATGTGACGATCACGGTGAACGCCATTGATCCGGACATCGGCGTGAAAATTTACTCGTGGGTGCGTTACGGCAGAAGACTGCTCAGAGCCGAAGA
Organism: Desulfatirhabdium butyrativorans; assembly: GCA_022736535.1. Classification (GTDB taxonomy): domain Bacteria; phylum Desulfobacterota; class Desulfobacteria; order Desulfobacterales; family JAIFKL01; genus JAIFKL01. The sequence goes on from DZCT01000434.1 coordinate 229, forward strand.
AGGCGTGAAGATTCTTTTGGAAAAACAGGCAGAAGCCATCATCCGGCTTAAAAAAAACGGCGTCACAGTCAAGGTGAACAGCATTATCATTCCCGGCGTCAATGACGGGCATATTCCGGCTATTGCTCAAAAAATGGCTGAGATGAAAGTGGATATATTAAACTGTGTGCCGTATTATCCCAATGAAGGTTCTGCATTTCAGGATATTGCAGAGCCGTCAAAGGAGATGATTTCCGAGATACGGAAGCGTGCGGCAAAATACATTCCGCAGATGCACCACTGTACGCGCTGCCGGGCTGATGCTGTGGGACTGTTAGGCGAGATTCCGAATCCTGAATTTATGAATATCTTACAGAAATGTGAACGTCTGCCGGATAATGTCTCAGACGACTACACTCATGCGCCTCGCGGAAAAGCTGTTGATGAAAAGCGTCCTTATACGGCTGTGGCGAGCATGGAAGGCATTCTGATTAATCAGCATCTCGGCGAAGCGGCTCAGTTGTTCGTCTATGGCATGAAGGACGGAAATGTCTCTCTGATAGAAACCCGCCGGACGCCGGAGCCGGGAACCGGCATGAAGCGGTGGGAGGCATTATCGGAGAGCATCCGTGACTGCCGCACGCTTTTGGTCAGCGGCATCGGAGACAATCCCCGACAAGTGCTGACAGCCAAGGGATTGGAGATAATGGTGGCAGAAGGCATGATAGAAGATGCGGTGAAAACCGTGTTTGAAGGCGGCGACATGAGCCGCATGACCAAGCGGAGAAAAGCAGCCTGCGGCGAACTCTGCTCCGGCGCGGGGAACGGCTGCGGATGAAAGGGGTTCTCGCAAAGGGCGCAAAGGAAAAAAAGAAGAGGAACAGATTTGAAAATCTTTTCTTTCTTTTCTTTGCGATCTTTGCGCCCTTTGCGAGAAATAATAAAACGAAAACCTCTTTCGCCCTTATCGGGAGAAAATATTTATAGGAGAAAAAAATGGATAAACCGAAACATCATATTTTAGTTTGTGGAAGCTTCAGAGCATCAGGCGAACCCAAAGGAACGTGCAACAAAAAAGGCTCGTTAAACTTTTTGCCCTATATTGAGAATGAAATCCTTGACAGAGGCATGACAGATGTTGTACTGTCAAGTACGAGTTGTTTTAAAGCCTGCGATTATGGACCCGTTATGATTGTTTATCCTGAGAATTACTGGTACGGAAATGTAAACAGCGAAGATGTGATTGACGAGATATTAGATGCGCTCGAAGAAGGCAGAGCCGCTGAACAATATCTGCTGAGTTGATTACTCTTTTTTTTAACAGGGATGGACAGGATGAACAGGATTATCCTGTCTATCCCTGTTAATTTTCAACAGAGAATTGGTATGACTCAGAAACTGAAAATTGAAATCAGGGAAGCTGTGCGTTCAGACATTGATGCCCTCGTGCAGTTATTGAAGATTCTCTTTTCCATGGAAGAAGATTTCTCGTTTGATGAGACATTGCAGAGACGCGGGCTTGAGATGTTTTTAACGCATCAGAAAGACCGCTGCATCATGGTTGCCGAATCCGAGGGCAACGTCATCGGGATGTGTTCGGTGCAACTGCTTGTCTCAACAGCCGAAGGCGGCTTATCCGGCTGGGTGGAAGATATGGTCGTCAGTCCCTCTTATCATGGGAAAGGCGTCGGGCAGAAATTACTTGTCTCGATAGAAAAATGGGCTGCCGAGCGAGGCGCAACGCGGTTGCAGTTGCTGGCAGATCGGAACAATCAGCCCGCGCTCAGATTTTACGATAAGATGAATTGGGCGGGAACACAACTGATCTGCCTTCGCAAGAAGCCGCTTTGATTTT
>DZCT01000434.1:2162-4166 GCA_022736535.1 Desulfatirhabdium butyrativorans
AGATATTGCATAAAATTTGAAGACCCGCGAGGTTTATCTCATTCCTACGCTCCGCTTGGGAATGCAGTTTCTCAGGCGGCGGGGGCGTAACCCCGCCCTACCGTTTAGGGGGAAGGAAGAGTAATTGGGATATTCCACTCAGGCGGCGGGGGCGTAACCCCGCCCTACCGTTTAGGAGGAAGGAAGAGTAATTGGGATATTCCAAATGGTAGGGCGGGGTTACGCCCCCGCAGCCTGCTTGTTTCCGCCCTTACTTCGCATTCGGCGTGAACAGTTGTTTGCCCAAGATTTTGAAATCTTTGATCAGCTGCTGTATTTCAGCACTGGCAATCCAGTCCGAGAATTTCATTGCCGCCTCATATTTGACTTTGGGGCAGTTTTTGGGATTCACAGCAATCACGCTGTACTGATTCAGCAGCGTCGGGTCGCCTTCCACCAGAATCTTCAACGGCGGATTGCCTGCCGAGTCGCTTTCGTATTTGATGTAAGTGGCTCTGTCTGTCAGGGTGTAGCCCTTGCGCTCTGCCGCAACCGCAATGGTGGGAAGCATTCCCTGACCCGTCTGAACATACCATGATTCTTTATCCGGTACAGCAAGCCCGGTTGCTTTCCAGATTTCCAGTTCTTTTTTGTGAGTGCCGGAATCATCTCCCCGGCTGACAAAAACAGCCTTTTGCTGACCGATCTGTTTCAACACATCAGTCATGCTTTTTCCCTTGACGCCTGCGGGGTCTGCTGCCGGTCCGATAAGGACAAAATCATTATACATGATTTCCCGACGGTTAAGACCGTAGCCTTTTTCGATATATTCCTTTTCCGCGCCGGGCGCGTGAACCAGCACCACATCCACATCACAGTTTTTGCCGTATTCCAAGGCTTTTCCGGTTCCCACCGCGGTCCATTTCAGTTCAAAACCGCTCACTTCTTTGAATTTAGGCGCGAGATATTGCAACAGCCCCGTGCTGTCCGTGCTTGTGGTGGTTGCCATCATCAGCACATTCTCCTCAGCCGCATCCGCGGACACAGAAAAACACAGCAGACAACATGCCGCCACACATACCGTCACGGCAAACGCTTTAAAAAAATTCATAAAATCCTCCTCAAATATAAATGTTGCGGGTTAATTTGGATAAATTAATACTATTTTAGGTTGTTTCAGTCAATATTTTTTTCATAAAATAATATTCAGACAAATAGCAACTTATAATTACAATGATTGAATGCGCCCCTTTAATTTTAACAGGGATATACAGGATTTCAAGACAGTTATCCTGTATATCCTGTCCGTCCCTGTCAATTTCTGACAGAGATTTGGTATGATACTGAATCTCTGTTGAAAGTATTCTCTCATTTTGTTTCCCGCAGAGATCACAGAGAGGAAAAGCCCGCGGAGAACACAGAGCGTTTAAAAAATTCTCTGTGTTCTCTGCGGTTTTTTCACGCTCTGTGATCTCTGCGGGAAACCCCTCCGGGGAAAAAATATCATATAAAGTCAAAAGAGATTCGGTATGACACCCCGATATCGCCTCTTCTACACGGCTGCGTAATTCTGACGGACAGCGGATCCGGAGTGCGTCGAATCTCAGCCGGGGAAGCGAAGCGTTTTTTGCTTTTTGCTGTGCGAATCTATTTTAAGCTAGGGCGCTGCGCTCTATTTTCGCACTCCGTACCGTTTTTTTTATCAACTGCATGAGAACGCCGGCGGTGTGTCCCTCCGATTTCCGGGACAGCCTGACAGAAATCCTGCAAATCCTTTAATCATGTGAATCAGGGTTCAGACATCGGCTTTCAAGCGAATTGAGCGTCAGCGTTATGGGTCTGTCTTCCGCAGTGGGACCGGCAAAGTAAACCGGCCCCGGTTTCCGATAATTATCCTCGTCCGGGGTTGCCGCAAGCCATTTTTCACGGAATGCTTTCACGATTCTGAAAGCCGGCGCATCCACGTCCACCAGAGTCCGCTCCAATACCAGCGACATTTTTCCGCCCCTTTCCTCCAGGTGCATG
>DZCT01000033.1:0-16198 GCA_022736535.1 Desulfatirhabdium butyrativorans
ATACTGGTCCGGCGTTCCCTATCTCGGATTCGGTCCTTCCGCCCATTCTTTTCTGCCGCCGGAACGATATTGGAATCTGCGGTCTGTGAAAGCATACATAGAAGCTGTGAAATCCGGCAGGCTTCCCGCAGCCGAAAGAGAAATTCTGACAGAAGAACAGCAGATCACAGAGGCGATATTTTTGGGTCTGCGGAAAAGCGAAGGCATAGACATTGATGCCTTTGATAAAAAATTTGATAAAAATTTTAAAGCCTTATTCGGAGAAGTGATTAAAAATCTTGAGACAGAAGGTTTGATAACAACAGAGAAAAATCACTGCGCGCTTTCGGCTCGCGGAATGCTGCTTCTTGACAGCGTTGTTTCAATGTTTTTGCTGTCAGCTTCTTTGTGATAGAAATTAACGCTTTGACAATTTTTGAAAAGTTGTCAAAGCTGTAGCCGTGCATGGTTTCATCTAAGGGACTTGTATTTCATGCGCGTAACTCATATAATTATTTTATGCTTTACATTTAAAATTGAAGAAGCCGGGAGTTTTTCTAATTCATCTGTTATGTTGGCAGCGGTGCAGAAGAAGTGAGGGAATCTGCCGCTGCCATTCTGAACAGAGGCGCAAAATTTTGCGTCTCTACAGCGTATTCCGTACAGCGTATAAAAAGTACAGAGGAAAGCAATGAAAAAAAGTGTTGTGATTCAAAAGACAGGGACGATTTCTTTACTCATGATTATAACTTCAATAATGATTGCCAGCGCTTTCAGTTTTTATGATTACATTCGCGAGCGCAGCCGCCCGAGAGAAGATTTTGATGAAATCATTGCGCCGGTTTCAAGCCGTCTGGCGAGCAATCTGCAAGCCCCGATCTGGTTTACCAATAAAAATCAGGCGGAACAGATTATTGCCGCAGAAATGACGAATAAAAGGATATATGCCGTTATCGTCAAAGATGCGGATCAAACACTTTTCACCGGCAAAAAGCGGGATGAGGAATGGAAAATTATTGAAAGCGAAGGAAATATTTCAGGCAGTTTTGTCATTAGAGAAGATAAAATTTTTTATGAAGGAGAACCGGACCCTATCGGAACCGTAAATGTCTATTTCTCAACCTGTTTCATGGAAGAATCGCTCCGCAGATTAGTTATTTTTATGGCGGTCCGGGTTGTGGTGATGAGTGTTTTTCTTGTGTCGGTGCTTTTGGGTATCGTCAATTTCTTTTTTATAAAGCCCGTATCTGAAATCATCACAACCCTCAATGTGGTGGGGAATGAAGTCGGCGCCGCGTCGGAACGGCTGATGGCTGTGGGGCGGCAGTTGGCAGGCGGGGCATCCAGACAGACAGCCGCTGTTGAAGAAACATCTTCCTCTTTGGATGAAATTACCGAGGCGATTCGGGAAAATATGGAAAATATCACCCATGCCAACCGCCTGATGATACAGACATCCCAAGTCGTCATTAATGCGGAAAATTCCATGACGCATCTCACGGATTCGATAAATGAAATCACACAAACCAGCGAGGAAACCAGAAAGGTCATCAAAAGCATTGAAGATATAGCTTTTCAGATCAATCTGCTGGCGCTGAACGCGTCCGTGGAAGCTGCCCGCGCCGGAGACGCGGGACTCGGATTTGCGGTGGTTGCACAAGAAGTGAGAAATCTTGCCCTGCGTTCAAAACAGGCTGCTGAAAATACGACGGCGCTGATCGAATCCTCGGTTCAGAAGACCGGCAAAGGAACAGAGATGGTTTACAAAACTGGCGAGGCTTTTGCAAGCGTAAGCGCAGGCGCCAAAAAAGTGGGAGAACTTCTCTCCAAGGTCGCCGGATTTTCTCAGGATCAGGAACAGGGCATCAGCTACATTTCCAAAGCCATGAAGGATATTAACAGAGTGACGCAGGAAAATACATCCGGGGCTGAGGAAGCAGCTAAAGAAATAGGGTTGCAGGCAGAACGGATGAAAACAATTGTCACAGAGTTGGTGACACTGATCGGCAGGAAAGGAAAAAAAAGAATCAAAGACGGCTGAATATTTCGGGAGTCTTAATTTTTATAATTTTTTACAATCAAAAAAAATGTTGACTCTGCTTTTTATTTGTGAGATATAAAGGGAAATGGAAATATGAGAATAAGGAAAAAAGTATGAAATTATGCTCGTTGTTGCGCTCTGCATCGCAGAACGGGTTTTTAACCCGCTTTGCGGTACCGAACGGGAAACGAGTTGGAAACTCGTTTTACGCAATCGCACAGAGCGGGTTTTTAACCCGCTTTGCGGTACCGAACAGGAAACGAGTTGGAAACTCGTTTCCCGCAGAACGTGGGAACGAGAGGCTCGAAAATCACTTTATAGTAATCCACTTTTGGTTTTTTACGGCATATTTTTTGCTTATATGCCGTATCCCTAACTCAGATATCTGTCTGTGTCTGTCTGTGTGCGTCTGCGGCAAAAAACCAAAATCGAATCAGTATAATATATAATTCCCCGGAGAAAAGATATGCCTGCTTTATTTGAACAACCGCTTGATAAGATTTCCGATCTGGCTGACCTTCTGACTTACAGAGCTGATCTCCATCCTGACAAAACAGCATATATTTTTCTGAAAGACGGCGAAGACGAGGAATGCCGTGTGACCTATCAGGAATTAAACCGCCGCGCCCGTGCGATTGCAGTCCGATTACAGTCCATAGGCATTGCCGGTGAACGGGCTTTGCTGCTCTATCCGCCGGGATTAAACTACGTTGCGGCTTTTTTCGGATGCCTGTACGCCGGCGTGATTGCCGTGCCGCTCTATCCGCCCCATCCTGCCCGGCCCGAGCGGATGCTTTCCAGAATACTGGGCGTTATCCAAAATGCACAGCCCTGTATTTCACTGACGATTTCCTCTATCTTTGCGGCAGCTTCGCCTTTTTTTTCAAAAATACCGGGGGGCAAAAATATTCGCTGGCTTGTAACCGATGATATTTCCGCTGACACGGATTCGAACTGGCGCAAGCCTGCCATCAACGGCGATAGCATTGCTTTTCTTCAATATACATCCGGCTCCACCGGCGATCCCAAAGGCGTGATGGTAAGCCATAAAAACCTGCTCTGCAATTCCGCGCTGATTCACAATGCGTTTCAAAATCCGGATAACGCGCACGGCGTGATCTGGCTGCCGCCTTACCACGATATGGGACTGATCGGCGGCATTCTTCAGCCCCTTTACCGAGGTTTTCCGGCAACCATCCTGTCGCCGGTTGCTTTTCTTCAGAAGCCTCTGCGCTGGCTTCAGGCGATTTCCCGCTACAGAGGAACGGTCAGCGGCGGTCCCAATTTTGCATTCGATTTCTGTGTGCAGAAAATTTCTCCGGAAGATCGGGAAAACCTTGATCTCAGTTCTTGGGAAATTGCATTCAACGGCTCAGAGCCGGTGCGGGCGGAAACAATGGCGCGTTTTGCCGACGCGTTCCGTGACTGCGGTTTCCGAAAAGAAGCTTTTTATCCCTGCTACGGTCTGGCGGAAGCCACGCTTTTTGTCTCCGGCGGAGCCAAAACCGAACTGCCGGTCATCGCTGCATATAACAGCACTGCTTTGGAAAAACATCAGGCAGTTGCGTGTTCTCGGCATGAAGAAAACGCTCAGACGCTGGTGGGATGCGGAAGAATATCGCCCGAACTGAAGGCTGTGATTGTGAATCCTGAAACACGGCGTTGCTGTGCGCCGGATGACATCGGGGAAATATGGATTTCAGGGGACAGCATCGCGAAGGGTTACTGGCAGAATCCTGAAGAAACAAGAGAAACTTTCCATGCTTATCTGTCCGGTACCGGCGAAGGTCCTTTTCTGCGGACAGGCGATATGGGCTTTGTTCAAAAGGGCGAACTTTTTGTCACGGGCAGGCGCAAAGACCTTATCATCATTCGGGGGCGCAATCATTATCCCCAAGATATTGAACTGACGGTGGAGCGGAGTTATTCCATGATGCGTCCCGGATGCAGCGCGGCTTTTTCCGTGGAAACAGACGGGGAAGAACGATTGGTTGTCACGGCTGAAATCGAGCGGTGTATTTCTCAGCGCCGCCGGGAACCGGATAAGAATTATCCGGAGAAGGATCCGCGAGGGACTGATCGGCGTCAGCCTGAAGTTGACACCGGGTTCAGCCCGAATGTCCGACAGCCTGTAAATTTTGACGAGGCAGTGGAAGCGGTTCGCAGGGCAGTCTCCGAACACCATGAATTGCAGACATACAGTGTGCTGCTGCTCAAGCCCGGCACGATTCCCAAAACCTCCAGCGGCAAGATTCAGCGTCATCTCTGCAAAGAAGGATTTCTGAACAAAACGCTGGATGTGCTGGGGGGAGGGGTTTCCGAAAAATCAGGTCTCAGTCCGGACAGCTTGCAGGCAAGCATTGACTCATCGCTTGCATCGTTGCGCTCTGCGCCGCCGGAGGGTGCCGCTCTGCTCATCAAATCCTATCTGAAATATTTGGCGGCAAAAGTCCTGAAAACGCATCCTTCCCGTATGGATTTGACAGAACCCCTGACAAATCTGGGGATTGATTCCCTGAGAGCCGTAGAATTGCAGCACAGCATTGAAGCAGATTTGGGAATCGCCTGTTCCATGATCCGCTTTCTCGAAGGACCGAGTATTGAACAGCTCGCAGCCGAATTTATGAAAGCGAGGTCAGAGGTAAGGGGTCAGAGGTCAGAGGAGAAGTCCTCTCACCCCTTACCTCTTACCTCTCACCTTTCTCACAACCAGAAATCCCTCTGGTTTGTCTATCAGCTTGCGCCGGAGAGTGCCGCATATAACCTTTTTTTCGGGGTGCGTATCCGGTCGGAATTGGACATTGCCGAGCTGCGGGGAGCATTCTCTGATTTGATGTTGCGGCATTCTTCGTTACGAACGGTTTATGCCATGCGTGGCGGAGAACCGGTGCAGGAAATCCGGGAACAGGCTGAAGCAGGCTGGTTCACGGAAACTGACTCGTCCGCATGGACGGAAGATATTTTTAATGAGTATCTGAACACAGAAGCCCACCGTCCTTTTGATCTTGAAAAAGGTCCCGTGATGCGCGTCCATCTTTTTGCCCGCTCTGAAAAAGAACACGTTCTTCTGCTGAATATTCACCATATTGCAACGGATTTGTGGTCTTTTTCGGTGATATTGGATGATCTGGGAAAGCTTTATGAAGCGAGGCGCAGGGGACAGGTTGCAAGTAACAGGGAACATGGGGCAGGGGACAGGGGGCAGGAACGTCTTCTCTCTCTGTCCTACACAGATTATGTGCATTGGCAGGCTGAAATGCTGGCGGGTTCCGAGGGAGAACGGCTTTGGAATTACTGGAAAAAGCAGCTCGGCGGCGAGCTGCCGGTATTGAATCTGCCAGCAGACCGCCCTAGGCCGCCGGTGCAGACCTATAAAGGCGCGGCGCATTCTTTCAAGATAGACAAAGTGCTTGCCCAGAAAATAAAGTCTGTGGGGCAGGCTTCGGAATCCACGCTTTATATGACGCTGTTGGCGGCGTTTCAGACCCTGCTGTACCGATACACCGATCAGGAAGACATTGTGGTGGGTTCGCCTGCCGCGTGCCGGAACCTGTCCCGGTTCAAAGATTTGGTGGGTTATCTTGTCAATCCGCTTGCGATGCGGGCGGATTTGTCCGGCAACCCCACGTTCAGAAGTTTTCTGGGAAAAGTGCGGCGGACCGTGTTGGACGCGCTGTCGCATCAGGATTATCCTTTTCCGATGCTGGTGGAGAAATTGCAGCCGGAACGGGACCCGAGCCGCTCGCCGCTGTTTCAGGTCGTGTTTGCGCTGCAAAAGCCCTACCGGCTCGAAATTCCTTCCCCCTTTATTCTCAGAGAAGCGGGAGGACAGACAACGCTGGGCAGTCTGGAAATAGAATCTCTTGCGCCGAAAAAACAGATTGCTCCTTTTGACCTGATGATGATGGTGACAGAAGCAGAGGAAGAAATCGCAGCGTCCATAGAATACAATACTGACCTGTTTGACGCGGCGACTGTTGAGCGCATGGCAGGGCATTTTCAGACATTGGCGGCGGGAATCGCGGAAAATCCGGATCAGACGGTTGGGGATTTGCCTATTCTCACGGAAAAAGAGCGGCATCAGATATTGGTTGAGTTTAACGACACAGCAGCGGATTATCCTCTTGACAAAACAGTTGTTGATTTATTTGAAGAACAGGTTGAAAAAACGCCGAATAACATCGCAGTTGTTTTTGAAGACAGACAACTGACCTACAGGGAGTTAAACAAGCGGTCAAACCGGATTGCCCATTTTCTCAGAGATGAATATGATATTCAGCCAGACGATCGGATCGGGATTCTGCTTGACCGTTCCGAATGGATGATTATCGCTATTCTGGCGGTTCTGAAGGCGGGAGGGGCTTATGTTCCTGTTGATCCGGAGTATCCGAAAAAACGAATTAACTATATGCTTCAGGACAGTGACTGCAAAGTACTTCTGACAGAAGATAAATATTACAATATATTATCAGATGAGACTATATGCCCGCGGATCATCAGGTTGCGGGATATTTACCATTCAAAAAACAGTAACTCTCTGCTGTCTCGCGCTGTTTCATGTCATCTGGCTTATATTATCTACACATCAGGAAGTACAGGGGAGCCCAAAGGTGTTATGATTGAACACCGTTCTATCGCAAATACGCTTTGCTGGAGATCCGAGTTTTATCTTTTCGGAGAAAAAGACTGTGTGTTGCAGATTCCGTCATATACGTTTGACAGTTCAGTTGAAGATATATTTACACCATTGATCAGCGGCTCAAAACTGATGCTGATATCCCAGGACAAAAAGCATGATATTACACATCTGAAGCATATCATAACAACTTTTCATGTGACTCATTTCCTGATGCCTCCTGCTTTTTACAGAATGCTGCTGGCTGAAGCTGCTGATGCTCTGACATGCCTCCGTTTTGTCACCGTAGCAGGGGAAAGCATTGATGAGAAACTGGTTTCCCTGCATTTTGACTGTCTGAAGAATGTAAGACTTTACAACGAATACGGTCCTACAGAAAACAGTGTGTGTACCACTGTATATGAATTTGACCGTACAGCCCGCCGTGTATCTTTGGGAAAGCCTATTTGGAATAACCGAATTTATATATTCAGCCGAAAAATGAGTCTCTGTCCTATAGGGATAGCAGGTGAGATATGTATTTCCGGAACAGGACTTGCCCGCGGATATTTGAATAAAGAACAGCTTACGGCGGATAAGTTTTCGGATAATCCGTTGGCAACCGGGGAACGGATATATCGGACAGGCGATATTGCTCGCTGGCTGCCGGACGGCAATATCGAATTTTTGGGCAGAAACGACGAACAGGTGAAAATACGGGGATACCGCATTGAAATCGGAGAAATCGAAAATTGTCTTGCGGATTACTCCGGAGTGAAAGAAGCAAAGGTTGTTGCCGGAGAATTTCGGTTAAATAATAAAGAGTTGGCAGTATATATTACAGGAATGGAGAAGTTGGATGCAAACTCACTTCGTGAACATCTCAGAAACAAGCTGCCTGAGTATATGATTCCCTCGTATTTTGTACAATTGGAGAAAATTCCGCTCACGCCCAACGGCAAAGTAGACAGAAAAGCCCTGCCCGTACCTGTCGGAGCCGGAATGACTTCGGGTACAGAATACTGCGCGCCGAGTAATGAAGTGGAACAGAAATTTGTCAGTATCTGGCAGGAAATTTTGGGCGTAGAGAAAGTGGGAGTCCGGGATAATTTTTTTGATTTGGGAGGGCATTCTCTCCTCATTGCTGGTATTCGGCATAAGGTCAAAGAGACTTTCAACAGAGATATTCCGATGGCAAATTTCTTTCGATACCCGACTGTTGCCGCGCTTGCCCAATATCTGACACAAAAGCATGACTCACAGCCGGCGGAGTTGCAACAGGTTCATAGCCGCGCCGAAAAACAGAAAGAGGCATTGAGGCGGCAGAAAGACTTGAGAAGGTAAGTTTCAGCCGTCCTTACGGGACTGACAAACTATGTTGTTTCAGGTACAACAAACCTTGTCATTTCGAGCGAAGCGAGAAATCTTTCCGTCCCGACAGAAAAAGATTTCTCCTCGCTACGCTCGTCGAAATGACAAAGGGGGCGGACTATTTTCAATCGTCCCTTCTGATAAAAATTTGAACAGATACCGTTTTGCACGGTCAGCAAAAGTGGCGTTATGATATGAGGATCATATTAGATACCTCTGTACTCATTGCACTTATTACAAGTGCGAAGGAAAGAAAAACTATTATTGAGATAATAGAGGGTTATGATTTTTTCTGTTCTGAAAGCATATATCCTGAAATCGGAAATGCTGTTTCTGCAATGTTCAAAAGAAGTCGGATTACTTTAAGTCAAGAATCTGAATCTGAACCGTGCTGTTGAAATAAGCTATAAATTCAATATTTATGCTTATGACGCTTATGTTGTTGAATGTGCAGAACGACTGAATTCACCTTTAGTTACATTTGACAGTCGGATGAAAGAAGTGGCAAAAAAATTGGGCATCAGAGTCATAGAGGTTTGAATAAGCAATATGTTGATTTATACCTATATTGAAGCAAAAAAAGATTTGTCAAAGCTCTTGGATAAAGCCAAAAAAAATAATGACGTGTTTATACAAAGTGAAGACAGTGAAATGTTTGCTCTCAGATTTTTCTCAAAAAAAGAGACGGCATATAATTTACCTCATACTGATTTGGAATTAAGCCGTGATGAAATTGTAAGCTGTATAAGAGAAGTCAGAGAAAGAAGCAGTTAGCTTTTCATTACTCATGTCTGAACTCTGATTTGTCTGATTATCCTGATTGCGCTGATTGCGGCTCTGAAAATCAGATAAATCAGACAAATCAGATGAATCAGAGTTCAGACAATGTATCGGGTGTGTATCTGCAAGGATTATTTATAAGCAGGGATTTCCGGATCGCCGAGTAATCCCTGCTTATAAATAATCCTTGTGGATGACTCACTATAATTAAGGATAACAATGCAAAATTTAAATGAGATACAGATTGATTTGTCATTACTTCCTGATAATGCTAAAATAGAACTCTTTAATTTTTATCAAATATTATTAGACAAATATCATGACAAATCTTATGACGGAGAAAAAGGAAGTATTTATTCTTCTGAAAAAAAACAAGATGTGCTGATCGGTTTATTTGAGGGACCGCCTGATTTGGCAAGCCGCTCGGAGGAAATTAATATTAATCGCAGTCCCCTGACGGTCCGCCGGTTTCGTCACTCAGGACTGATCGGTACGTGGAAAGACCGTGACGATATACAGGACAGTTCGGTTTATGCACGTCGTTTGCGGGAGCATGTACAAAGCCGCCGACAGGATTGAGCATGATTTTACTGGACAGTGATGTGATAATTGACCTGTTGAGAGGTTATCCGCCGGCAACGGACTGGTTTGACTCACTTGACGATGATGAAACATTAACCCTGTCCGGCTTTGTGATGTTTGAACTGATTCAGGGCTGTATAAACAAAGCGGAACAGGACAGACTGAAACGTAATTTGGGAGATTATGAAATTATCTGGCTTTCACCGGAAGACTGTAATAAGTCTCTTGATCTTTTTATACAATATCATCTCAGTCATCATGCGGGACTGATTGATATTCTTGTCGGTCAGACGGCTGTTACTCTCGGAGTGTCGCTATATACCTTTAACAAAAAACATTATCAGTTTATTCCTGACTTGCAAACCGTTCAGCCATACCTGAAAGCCTAACATTAGTCTGAACTCTGATTTGTCCGATTATCCTGATTGTGCTGATTGCAACTCTGAAAATCAGATAAATCAGAGTTCAGACAATGTGTCGGGTGTGTATCTGCAAGGATTATTTATAAGCAGGGATTTTCCGGATCGCCGAGTAATCCTTGCTTATAAATAATCCTTGCAGATGACAGGGGAATGAGATTAACAACGTAAAAGGAGACAATCATGAGCGATTCAAAACGCTACGACGATGACAATGCAGTTGAACCCATTGCTGTGATCGGCATGAGCGGACGTTTTCCCGGGGCAAAAAATATAGATGAATTTTGGCAAAACCTTCGGGAGGGCGTGGAATCCATTGTCTCTTTTACGGATGAGGAATTGACGGCTTGGGGCGAGCCTCCGGAATGGCTCAAGAATCCCCGTTATGTGCGCCGAGGGGCTTTTGTCTCTGATATTGAGATGTTTGACGCGGCTTTTTTCGGCTTTTCGCCCAGAGAGGCGGAACTGACAGACCTTCAGCATCGTCTTTTGTTAGAATGCGCATGGGAGACAATTGAAAGCGCGGGCTATGACCCTGAAACGTATGAGGGGCGCATCGCTGTTTTCTCAGGCATCGGCATCAATACCTATCTGCTCAGAAATCTCATGTCAGACCCGGAATTTATCAAATCGCCGGAGACGTATCAGCTTTCCATCGGCAATGACAAAGACTTTGCACCCACCCGGATTTCTTACAAGCTGAATCTCAAAGGTCCCTCGGTGAGCGTCAACACTGCCTGTTCAACTTCCTTAGTTGCGGTTCAGCTCGCGTGTCAAAGTCTTTTGAATTATCAATGTGATATGGCATTGGCAGGCGGCGCGACGATACAGGTTCCGCAGAAAAAAGGCTATCTCTATCAGGAAGGTGGCATTCCTTCGCCGGACGGCTACTGTCGGGCTTTTGACGCAAATGCAAAAGGAACAGTGGTGAGCAGCGGCGTGGGTATTGTTCTGCTCAAACGCCTTGAGGACGCGCTGGCGGACGGAGACTGTATTCATGCGATTATCAGGGGTTCGGCAATCAACAATGACGGTTCGCTGAAAGTGGGCTACACCGCGCCCGGCATGGAGGGACAGGCATCAGTCATTGCCGAAGCGCAGTCGCTGGCAGGCGTCAATCCTGAGACAATTACATACATCGAAGCCCACGGCACCGGAACGCCCCTCGGCGATCCCATTGAAATCGAGGCATTGACGCAGGCATTCCGCGCCGGTACTCAGAAAAAGGGCTTCTGCGCCATCGGCTCGGTGAAAAGCAATATCGGACATGCGGACACTGCCGCAGGGGTTGCGGGGCTGATCAAAACCGTCCTCGCGCTGAAACACAAAATGATTCCGCCGAGCCTGCATTTTGAAAGTCCGAATCCCCGAATTGATTTTAAAAACAGCCCCTTTTATGTCAACGCCGCGCTGTCTGAATGGAAAACAGACGGCAAAACGCCCCGGCGGGCAGGGGTCAGTTCTTTCGGCATCGGCGGCACCAATGCCCATGTGGTTTTGGAGGAAAGGTTAGAGGTTCGGGGTTCGGAGTTCGGGGACGCCCCAAACCTCTCACCTCGAACCCCGAACCTTTCATCAGAGGTGAGGGGGAAAATGACGTCTAAGCCGTATTATTTGCTGCCGCTGTCAGCCAAAACCAACTCCGCTCTTGATGCAATGACGGCGAATCTGGTTGAATATTTCAAACAGCATCCTGACCTGAATCTTGCAGATGTTGCCTACACCCTGCAAGTCGGCAGAAAAGTGTTCAGTCACCGCCGGGTATTGATCTGCAATGATAACCGGGAACCGAAACGGGTTTTGACAGACGTACAGGAAGCCCAGAACCGCCCGATTGTCTTCATGTTTTCAGGACAGGGCGCGCAGTACGAAAATATGGGCATGGAACTCTATCAGACCGAGCCGGTATTCCGCGAGACAGTTGATCGCTGTTCGGAAATGGTTAAATCAGGTTTGGGGTTCGGGGTCAGGGGTCAGGGGTACCTCGAACCCCGAACCTCTCGTCCAAACGGCTTTTGCCCAGCCTGCGCTGTTTGTGATTGAATACGCGCTGGCGAAATTGTGGGAAAGCTGGGGCATCCGTCCTGCCGCGATGATCGGACACAGCATCGGCGAATATGTTGCGGCATGTCTGTCCGGCGTGTTTTCTTTGGAAGATGCGCTGTCATTGGTTGCGGCTCGCGGGCGGATGATGGGAGATATGCCCGAAGGCTCAATGCTGGCGGTTTCGCTTCCTGAAAAAGAGATTCAGCCTTTGTTGAGCAAAGGGCTTTCGCTCGCGGCGGTGAACGGAAATTCTCAGTGCGTGGTTTCAGGCAGAACAGAAATTATGAAGGAATTTCAGCAGCATCTGAGCGGACAGGGCATCATATCCCGATTGCTGCATACGTCTCATGCTTTTCATTCTGAGATGATGGATGCGGTTGTAAAGCCTTTTGCCGAGCGGGTGAGACAAATCCGCCTGAATCCGCCCCGTATTCCCTATATTTCCAATGTGACCGGAACGTGGATAACCGCGCAGGACGCGACCAATCCGGACTACTGGGCGAGACATTTGCGCCAGACGGTGCGCTTTTCCGAGGGAATAAAAGAATTGCTCAAAAATTCCGCTCATGTTTTTTTAGAACTCGGTCCCGGGCGCACGCTCTGTACTTTTGTCATGCAGCAGCCGGAGCGGCATCCGGAACAGATTGTTTTGGCTTCCCTGCCTCATCCCAAAGACAATGAATCAGATACGGCGTTTATTCTCAGCACACTGGGCAAATTGTGGCTTACGGGCGTGAAACCGGACTGGCGGGGATTTCATTCTCATGAGAAGCGTCATCGTGTGACCCTGCCGACCTATCCCTTTGAACGGAAACGGTTTTGGGTTGATAGGAAAGGTCAGAGGTCAGAGGTCAGAGGTCAGGGGTACCTCTCACCTCGAACCCCTTACCCCGAACCCCCTTCCAAAAAACCCGATATGGCGGATTGGTTTTATGTTCCCTCATGGAAACGGATGCCGATTACTCCCCCCTTTCTAACTTCTCGTTACGAGGCTCTGCCTCGTAACACAGATCACGGCGGCTCTGCCGCAGACTTTCCGAACGAGGCAGAGCCTCATTCATGCGTTACGAGGCAGAGCCTCGTAACGAGATTCGACGCGGAGCGTCCCGGCGGCGTTCCCACGCAGAGTGCGGGAACAAGTTCTTCCGAGAAATTTCTGCTCTTCCTTGACGAATGCGGTCTCGGCGAGACATTGGCAGAGCGGCTTCAGCACGCAGGGCATGATGTTGTCACGATAAAGACAGGCGAGACTTTTGCCAAAGTGAACGAAAACGAATATCTCTTCAATCCGGCTCAATACGGCGATTATAATCTATTGTTCCGGGAGCTTGCGAACTCCGGAAAAATTCCCTCCGCCATTGTTCACCTGTGGAGCGTCACGGCAGATACGCAGAGCCGCTCCGGTCTTGAGAATCTTGACAAAGCCACAGACGCGGGTTTTTCAAGCCTTGTTTTTATGGTACAGGCAATCGCAAAGCAGCATATCACTCAGCAGATTGACATCAGCGTTATTTCAAATCATCTGCATGAAGTCATCGGCGGGGAATTGCTCTGTCCTGAGAAGGCAACGGTTCTCGGTCCCGTGAAAGTCATTCCGCAGGAGTATCCGAATATTCACTGCCGCAACATTGATATTGAGGTGAGCAAGTTAAGTTCTCGTTACGAGGCTCTGCCTCGTAACGCAGATCACAGCGGCTCTGCCGCAGGTTCTCCTCTACAGAATGAGGCAGAGCCTCATTCATGCGTTACGAGGCAGAGCCTCGTAACGAGAACGGCGGCGACAGACGATTTACTGACTGAAATCCTGACAAAATCCGCCGAGCCGGTTGTTGCGCTTCGCGGGAATCATCGCTGGGTGCAGTGTTTTGAACCTGTCCGAATAGACAAGCCCTCCGAGGAAAGCGCATCCCGTTTCAGGGAAAAGGGCGTTTATCTGATTACCGGCGGCATGGGCGGGATCGGATTTGTGATCGCAAAACATTTGGCAAAGACAGTAAAAGCCAGACTGATTCTCACCGGACGCTCCGTTTTTCCGGACAGAGATACATGGGATGAATGGCTGTCCGCCCATGAAGAGAATGATCCTGTCAGGGTGAAAATTCTGAAAATAAAAGAACTTGAAGCTGCGGGCGCAGACGTTCTGGTCATCAATGCAGACGTGTCCGATGAAGAACAGATGCGGGAAGCGCTTGTTCTGGCGGAAAAGCGGTTCGGTGCGATCAACGGTGTTGTTCACACAGCAGGGCTTGCAGACTATGAAGGAGTAATTCAGAGAAGAACAAAAGAAGCCGCAGAGCGTGTTTTGCTTCCAAAAGTGAAAGGCGCGCTGGTTCTGGACAGCGTCTTCAAAGAACATAAGTTGGATTTCTTCATTCTTTTTTCCTCACTGACTTCAGTTACAGGCGGATTCGGACAAGCAGATTATTGTGCTACAAATGCTTTTCTTGATGCCTTTGCTTATCTCAAGAGTGCCGAGGGAACATCCGCCGTATCTGTCAACTGGGATATATGGCAGGAAGTCGGAATGACAGTGGAAGCAGTAAAACAATGGACCGGACGGCTGCACGCTTCAGGAATGAATAAGAAAGCTGCTGCCTCTGCTGAGGATTTCCTTAAAGACGGCTTACACCCCTCGGAAGGAGCAGAGGTCTTCAATCGCATTTTAGAAGCATGTCTTCTGCCTCGTATTGCCGTATCAACTCAGGATTTGACAATTCTGCTTAAACAGGATATTGTCACTGTAAGCCCCTTGCCGGAATATTCCGATGAATCTATGCTTTCAGAGCCGAGGACTGAACGGCCCGGTCTGAGTAATATGCATGTTGCGCCCCGAAATCAAACAGATCGGATACTTGCGGATATCTGGCAAAATCTTCTTGGAATCAAACAAGTTGGTATTTATGACAATTTTTTTGAACTGGGGGGACATTCTTTAATGGGGATTCAACTGCTTTCCCGACTTCACGATGCTTTTCAAATTGAGTTGTCTTTGCAAACCCTTTTTGATAAACCGACAATAGCTGATCTTACCGATATAATAGAAAAAAGATGTCAGACATTGCCGGATGATATGAAGAATATTCTAAAAATATTAGATATTAAGGAATAAAAGATGTGCTTGAAAAATAAGGTGTGAATATATTAGGAGTTACGCAGTTAATTTTCCTCCGTCTCTCTCGTTCCCGCTCGTCGCGTCCGGGCGGACGTTCCCACGCAGAGCGTGGAAACGAGCCGTTTTAATTAAATCAGGCAACTGCGGAACTCGTATATATTCAGAAATTTTTAATTCAAACAATAAGGAGAAATGGTTATGAAAAAGTTGCTTGCAACATTGGCTTTGTTTGTTTTGGTCTTTCTGCCGAGCCTTGCTCAGGCTGAAAAACTTGTTTTTGCTACCGCCACCCAATCGCCGTATATCATTTCGGAAAACGGACAATTGACCGGTATGGATATAGATATTGTCCGTGAGATATGCAAACGTCTTAAAATCGAGCCGGAAATTCGACTTTTACCGTGGACAAGGGCTTTGAATTATGTTGAACATGGAAAATGTGACGCTATTTTTACTCCCATACGGAACGAGGAACGTGAGAAAATTCTGTATTACTCATCCGAGCCTCTGCGCGTCGAAAAAACAGCAATCATTGCGCTGAAAGGAACGGGTTTAAAAGTAAGCAAAATTGATGAGTTGAAAGGTAAAAACATAGGGGTGGTCAGAGGATATACTTACGGTCCCGAGTTTGACAACTATCAGGAAGTGAAAAAGATAGAGTGTGATGATGACAATCAGTTGGTAACGATCTTTGCTAAGAAGCGGATAGAGTTAGTAACAGGTGATGAAGGAACAATGAAGTACCTTTGCAAAAAAGCAGGCATTGAATCTGAAGCGGTATATGTATTGAGTGAAGCTCCGGCATATATAGGCTTCTCCAAAAAATTAGGCGAAAAAGGCAAAGCCCTTGCCGACAAGTTCAGCGAAGCCCTGAAAAAGCTGAAAGAGGAAGGCTTCATCGAGAAGGTTCAGAGCAAGTATTTTTAGCCTGACGTATTGTTTTTAACCCCTTATATTCACACCTTGCCTTGCTAATATCGTTCAATTCTGCGTTCCCGGATACCCTCCGGGAACGCCGCCGTTAAAAATACAGCCTTATATCTCTCGCAAAGGCGCAAAGAGCGCAATGGAAAGCTTTTTTATAAAAATAACATTTTAATATCTTTGCGTACTTTGCGTACTTTGCGAGACATTTGTTTCTCGCAAAGACGCAAAGAGCGCAAAGGAAAGCTTTTTTATAAAAATAACATTTTAATATCTTTGCGTACTTTGCGAGACATTTGTTTCTCGCAAAGACGCAAAGAGCGCAAAGG
>DZCT01000033.1:16298-19048 GCA_022736535.1 Desulfatirhabdium butyrativorans
AAAATAACATTTTAATATCTTTGCGTACTTTGCGAGACATTTGTTTCTCGCAAAGGCGCCAAGAGCGCAATGGTTGTAAAGGAGATATTACCATGTCTCAACCTGAAAAAAAATTTATTTCTCATCTTGAGTATTTTGAAATGGAGAAAACCGCCGAGTACAAAAGCGAATATTATCACGGCGAAATTTTTGCCATGGCCGGCGCATCGGTTCATCACAACCTTATTGCGTCAAATGTGATCACATCCTTAAATACGGCTTTACGGGATTCGGAGTGCTTTGTGTTTCCCGGCGACATGAAAGTCCAGATTGACGCGGCAATGCACTACGCCTACCCGGATGTAAGCCTTGTCTGCGGGCAGATAGAATTTGCGGAAAATCGGAATGACATCATCACGAATCCGCTTGTTATCATCGAGGTGCTTTCCGATTCGACAAAAGACTATGACAGAGGCTCGAAATTCAAGGCGTATCGCGGCATCGCCAGCCTGCGGGACTATATTCTGATTGACCAGTATGTTTATTCTGTCGAATATTTTTTCAGAAACAAAGCAGGCAAGTGGGAACTGAATGAATTCGAGAAATTAAGCGATGCGCTTGCCATCGGGTCTGTCGGTGTGGAATTGCCTCTTGAAAATATTTATTATCGGGTCAATCTCTGATTTTAACA
Organism: Desulfatirhabdium butyrativorans; assembly: GCA_022736535.1. Classification (GTDB taxonomy): domain Bacteria; phylum Desulfobacterota; class Desulfobacteria; order Desulfobacterales; family JAIFKL01; genus JAIFKL01. The sequence goes on from DZCT01000033.1 coordinate 16,969, forward strand.
GGGAGATACAGGATATATAGGATAATTGTCTGTATTGCTGCCTTAAATCCTGTATATCCTGTACATCCCTGTTAAAAAAAATGCGTTGCCACGTCTCTTACAGTAAAGAAAACTCAAATTTTATGCTGTTATAAAAGAAGGAATTACTGATGGACATGCAGGAAATGGAAAAAGGATTTCAGGAAATCTGGAAACTTTTTGCTGAAACAAACAGACGTTTTCAGGAAAGCCAGACGGAATTGGACAAACAGTTCAGGGAAATCGGTGAAAGATTCAAGGAAACCGAGAGACAATTCAAAGAAACTGACAGGCAGTTCAAGAAGACCGATAAAAAGTTTGACAAATATTTCGGAAAGGTGAAGGAATTAGACCGGAACTGGGGCAAATTAGTCGAGTCGCTGGTAAAGCCTTCGGTGGCGGAACAGTTCCGGAAAAGGAATTTTCCGATCAGCGGGTCCGGGCAGCGGGTTGAGAGGTATTATAACGGCAGACTCATGGAAATTGACATTCTGCTGACCGACGGGGATGCCGTCATTGCTGTGGAAGTCAAAACCACCCTCTCAGTCAGCGACGTGGATGAGCATATTGAAAAACATCTGAAACCGTTCAAACTGTTTTTTCCCGAATACCGGGGCAGGAAAGTTCTGGGAGCGGTCGCCTACATTCATCTGGAGGAAAATGCAGACCGTTATGCCTATAAAAAGGGGCTTTTCGTGCTGACGTTCACTTCCGGCGATGCGGTCAAAATTCGGAATGATGCGGGTTTTGTCCCTGCGGAATGGGGGGACTGAGCAGATATGTAAGGGCATGCCGGCGGCGTGTCTCTGCTTTGCGCTCTTGGCGTCTTTGCGAGAAACAGAAAATCTCTCGCAAAGAACGCAAAGGACGCAAAGGACGCAAAGATTCCGTTCCGGAGGGCGGACCGCCGGCGGGATTGATACAGTCAGAAACGAGTTGTTAAGTCGGAGGTGTCTTATGAATACAGCAATACTGAAAGTGCGGAAAACCGGCGTGGAAGACCGGCCGGGCTGGATTCCGCCCGAAATCACGGAAAACTGGGATACAAATCCATATTCCTATCAGACAGAGGAGGAACTGATGCCCGCAGGCGGTCTGCACGCTTATCTGGTGACATATTTTGTCGAAATTCTGAGGAATTTTCTTGAATCACGGGGACTCATGCTTCTTGCGGACACGTTCATGCTGTACCGGGACGGTCAGGGCGTGAAACAGCGGATTGCGCCGGATCTGCTCCTCATGCCCTTCGGTTTTCCGCCGCCCTCAGCATATAATCTTGACATTGAACCGCCGCCGCGCCTTGTCATGGAAGTCACCTCGCCGAAAAGCCGTCTGAGGGACATGAAAGAGAAAGTCTTTTTTTACAGCGGACTGGAAATTCCGACTTATCTTGTCATTGACGCCGTGACATCGGGGGCAAAACTCCGTGAGCGTACCGGTCTGCATCTGTGGCGGAAAATACAGGGCAGCCCGGAGCAGATACCGCCGGATGCCGAAGGTTTTCTGTTCCTGCCGGAAATGGGCATCAAGCTGAAAGCCGAGGGACACCGGCTGTTTTTCACAGATATATCCTCCGGTGAAATACTTCATGATACCGGTGAGTTAAAAAAGATGATCCTGAAAGAACGGCAACAGGCTGAGAAAGAACGGCAGCGCGCTGAGAAGGAGCGGCAGCGCGCTGAGAAGGAAAAACAGCGAGCCGAATATGCTGAAAAGAAAGCTCGGGACGCGCATAAACAGGGGGAATACAGCAAAGCCGGGGAAACCGCCCGCAGGATGCTGGCAAAAAATTACAGTCTTGCCGAAATCAGCGAAGTGACAGGGCTTTCTGTTGATGAAATCATGGTATTAAGTGAGAAGTGAGGAGTGAGAAGTGAGGAGTGAGAAATGAGGAATTTTAAAAAGAAGCTGTTCCTTATTCTCGTCTGCTTTGCTGCTGTTGCAACAATTGTTTCCGCAGGCATCGGCGTTTATCTCGGCACCCGGCTGCCGGATATTGAGGAAGTCTTACAAACTAAGTTTCTTAAAAGAAACTTAGTTTGTTTGTGCGCTGAGGAACGAA
>DZCT01000435.1 GCA_022736535.1 Desulfatirhabdium butyrativorans
AGCCATTCGCCATTCCGTGATTTCATACATTGAGGCAGCACCGCCGACCAGAACAAAGGCTCTGCCCGCGGTTTTTCCGTATTCCATGAGTTTGAACGGCGCAGCGGGAATCCGACACAGGCTTGCCATCGCGGCGCCCTTGGAAGCGATTTGGGACATCGGAACGATGGGATATATTCGGCTTAAAATATTGCAGGTAATGCCGCCGCTGATACCGAGCGATTTGCTCAAATCAACAATCCACCCCTGATTTGCAAGAGTATCCGCGACAATCTTCAACTTGCCCACGTCATCCATAAAATTGACGAATTTGCTGTTGGTCTTTTTTGTTCCTGTGGAGAGATAATTTTCCACAAACAGACTGAAGATGTCCGTCAAATTCCCCAGTTTCGGTCTGTTGCCGGTTGAATCCGAATACAATACCGGATTGGCGTCTGCATAAAGATACGGATTCATGCCGTGAATGCGGGATGTGTCGGGCCAGTGAGAATCCCTGCTGAGGAATCTGCCGGTCATGCTGTCATAATACCGGCTTCTCATGTGATAAATCCCGGCGCCGCCTTCTGTGCGTACCCCGAGCTGTCCCACAAAGGTAAAGGGCTGATCCGAGTTTCCTTCATGGGCAAGAAGCAGTCCGTAAGGCGCGTAGGCGTATTTGTCCGTGATGTTTCCGGTGTTCCCGTCTGTCAGGAAAAGCGTGGAACCCAGCCGGTCGAAATGAGGGAAAAACACCGCATTTCCCTTTTCAGCGTCAATGCCGTACAACAGTTTGCCCTGGGGCGACCATACATAAAACCGTTTCCATGTAACGGCAGTGTCGTTTCTTTCAGCGGCAATCGGCATGAACTCCACACCGTAGTTGTAGTAATAGTGGACCGTAACGCTGTTTTCCGTGCGGGTCCGCAGATCGCCTAATCCGTTGTATGTCAGCGCCGCCTGTCCCGCATTGATGACTCTGCCTGCCGCATCCCATTGGAATGCCGTCAACGGCGTCTGTGTCATCCGCCCCCGGCTGTCATATGCATAACCGTCTGCACTGACTTCCGAAGCGGCATTGTAACGGTAGGAACTGCTTAACCGTACCAGACTTTCGGGAGACGGCGACAGCGGCACATTGCATGTTGCCTGAACCACTTCTCCGGCGGCATTGAGCGAATACTGCTGATCCGACAGACTGCTGTCCTGAATCCGAATCAGACGCCCTGCCTTGTCCCATGAAAAATCCGTATTCACGCCGCTGCTGCGCGTGATGCGGGTCAGTCGCAGATCATCATCATAAGTCAGTGTGATCTTTGCGTTGGTCAGCGTATTGTTTACTTCGGAAAGCAGTCCGCGTGCGTCATACTTATAATTCACCTCAAACAGACTGTTTGCATAAGAAACGCTGTTCAGACGTCCGCCGCTGTAGGATGCCCCGAATGACAAATCTCCGTCCGATGTTTTGGTAAATTTTCCCTTTGCATTGAGTTCAAACGAAATATTGTCCGCCGCGGTCATAAGATTCATGCGGTCATAAGAGAAATTCTGAGTCAATCCGCGTGAAAATGACCGTTGGGTCGGATTTCCCGCGCTGTCATAGATCAGAGTCATCACCTCGCCGTCCGGATAGGTGAGGGTATGAAGTCTTCCGAGAGAATTATAGGTTCTTGTCCATTTTCTCCCCAGAGGATCAGACATCTCTTTGAGGCGTCCCATTGCCGTATAGGCAAAGGACCAGATATTGCCGCCGGTGTCTGTGATCTTTTTGATCTGCCCCAGCGAATCCCGCTCAAAACCCGCTGAAATCCCGTTGGATTCGATCTGTGCGGACATTCCCGCGGGATTGTAGGTGAAACGGGTCTGCCGGTTCAATCCGTCCTTTACTTCGGTGATTCTTCCCTGATTGTCTCTGGATGTGATTTGGGTTTCACCCATCGCATTTGCCGCGCTCACGATCTGACCGCCGGCGTTCAGGGTGTAATCGCTTGTAAATCCAAGAGGCGTGGTTCGGGAAACCGGAATGTCCTCATCATTATATGCGGTCTGCCAGATTTTCCCTGCGCCGTCTGTTTCACTGATTTTCCGCCCTCTGCTGTCATATCCGTACAGGTGCTTGATGTTGTTCCTGTCCGTAACGGAAACCGCAGAGCCTCTGGTATTGTAAGCAATCTGCGTAACGCCGCCCTGCCGATCTGTGAATTTGACGATACGATCCATCAGATCATATTCAAACGTGGCAGCCGAACCGTTGGGGTACGTGATTTTGATCTTGTTTCCGTTTGCGTCATATTCATACCCGGTGATTCGGCTCATCTCATCGGTTTCACTCACAATCTGATCTTTCAGATTATATGATGTCTCAGTGAATTTGCCGTCAGCAAAGGTTTCCTTGATTAATCGCTTGAAGACATCATAGACATACTCGGTTTTGCCGGTATCTGTCGTCTGTCCGTAAGCAACAGTCCCGTCCTCATTGTAGCCGTTTTCCGTTACCCCGCCTGCAGCATTGGTTTCCGTCAGAACCTGTCCGCGCGAATTGCAGGTGAAAACCGTCTGATTTCCGAGCTGATCGCTTTTGGTCAGCATATTTCCGGCAGCGTTATATGTGAAGGTTTCCCATGACGCATCGGAATAATCAATACGGCTCAGGTTGTAGAATGTAAACGGAACCGATTCAAAGGACTGTGACTGTGCCGTGTAGGTGTATTTGATTTCAAATCCCGATTCATCTTTCAGCGTCAGCAGTTTGCCGGATTCAGGATGAAAGGTCATCACAACCGGCGGACTGTTCAGACGATCCTGAACCTGAGTTCTGCGCTTGTTTTCATCATATCCGAGCGTTGCTTTTTTGCCTGCCTCATCCGTGAACTCCGTGAGAAGCTGCTGACTGAGATGAGTGTGCCGAACCGTTGTCTTATCAGGATTTTCAATCGCTGTCGCGCCTCCGGTCTGATAGGAAATCGTAACCGTATTGTTGTAGGCATCTTTCTGAGAAACAACCCGTCCGGCAGCGTCGTAGGTCTGAATATACGGCGCATTGCCTTTAGGCAGAACCGTGCGGGTGATCCATCCGTCTCCCTGATATTCATACACGGTTTTGTTCCCCAGAACATCGGTAAATCCGGTCATCCGGTTTGAAGCATATTCCATAAGAACACACCGGCTGTTTCCGTCACACACTTTTGTCAGGTGTCCGGCTTCATAGGTGAAAATCAAGCTTCTGCCCAGCCCGTCGGATACGCCGGAGAGAACATTGCCGCTGTAAGTGAATGTCAGACTGTTGCTGTTCCGGCTGGTGATCTGCACCAGCCTGCCGTCCGTATCGAATTTATACACCAAATCCTTTGACGGGTCCATGAAATAATAGGCTGAACCGTTGTCTTTCAGTTGACAGGGCGTGTCTTCCTTATCCTTGAGCGTCCATTCCGATGTTTTCACAAAGCGGATGATCCTGCCTTTGTCATAAAGGATATGGACTTCCGATGCGCTGCTCTTGACCAGAGCGATGTTGAAGTTGTGCAGCCAGTTGTATCCCATGGAAGGATCAAACGCGTTTCTGATCTCGGTGTTTGTGTAGCTCAGACTGCCGTAATACAGGCTGAATACCAAAGGCAGAGGTCCTCCCAGATCGAATACCGGGATTTCAAAATAATGCTCGCCGGTGCCGGTGTTGACCGGATCACCCGCTGTTCCGTGAGTTTTGCCGGTTGAGGGCGGCAGGGTGGTGGTCGTGGTACCGGATATGACGGTGGTTGTTGAGCTTGTTGTTGTGGTTGTTGTGCTTGTAGCCAATGTCGTAGTGCTTGCAGCCAATGTCGTAGTGGTGCCTGCGCTGCACGAGTTGTAACAGTCAGCGTCATACTCAGGATTTGCGGGGTACCATGTGCCATCCCCCGCCCCCGGTTCTATCTCCGAACAAATCCATGCTCCATCACTATAGCACTCGCACGTACCTATCACACATGCCTGCAACACAGCCGGTACCATGCCCGTCATGGCAGCGATCACGGCGATCACCAGAAATGCGTCATCCAGTTCCCGGCAATTCGGAACACCGTTTGCTTCTTGACTCTTTCCTTTGTCTTCATGGTTTCCTCCTTTTTTTCATATTCCTGTTCATGAAAATATAACTCATGTTACGCAGTCGCTGCCCGAACCCCCCTTTTTTAAAGGGGGGCAGG
>DZCT01000436.1:0-2465 GCA_022736535.1 Desulfatirhabdium butyrativorans
GGGCCGTGCTGGACTCGAACCAGCGACTCTCTGCTTAAAAGGCAGATACTCTACCTCCTGAGTTAACGGCCCCTTCGCCGTTCAAAGAATAAGCTTTTACCCTTTCTTCCGGCTTTTGTCAACAGATTTTTTTAAAGGACAATCATTTTTTTTGAATGCAATGATTAACATTTTAATAAAAAAGACTTTACAGAAGATAAGGGTTTCTCGCAAAGAACGCAAAGGCACAAAGAATGGAAAAATTTAAGAGCGGCAAAGATTCCGATTTTATTTTTATACTGATCCAATTTCGGTTTTTTGCCGCAGACGCACACAGACTGACACAGACAGATATCCGAAAACGGAATACGCATACATGCAGAAAGTGTGCCGTAAAAAACCGAAGTCGGATCACTATATCTTTGTTTTTCTTTGCGAACTTTGCGCCTTTGCGAGAAACTTTTCACCCAATCGTCAACAATAAGATGATGAATATTATCATAACGAGAACCGCCAGCCCGTCTTTTCCGCTGAAAGCAAGTTCGGGACCCGTCCGATTTTCAGAATAACATCTGGCTTCCATGGCAAGAATCAGTTTGTCCGCATCTTCAAAGGTCCGGCGCATCAGCGGTATCACAAATTTCACCAGACGGTAAATCGGATTTTTCCTGTTTTCAACGCCTCTTGCCCGCTGCGCGTCGGCTGTTTCTTTCACCTGATTCAGAATCACCGGAATAAAGCGCATGAGCAAGCCGATCATCGCACCGAGCCGTTTTCCGGGAATAAAGGGAAAGGGCGAAAAAAGCCATTCCACCGCCGCTTTGACCTCTGAGGAGCGAGTCGTGGAGACAAACACCAGACTGAGAATCACAATGACCAGCAGCCGCCAGCAGACCAAAATACCGTCGTACACTCCCTGTTCCGTAACGGTGAGCGTGACAGGAAAGCGGATTTCCGCCAGCGTTGCTCCCGGCGTTGACAATGCCCGTGCAATGAACACAAATGCCAGCAGCAGAAAAAAATAGCGGATTTCTTTGAAAATAGCAAGAAAAGACAGGCGGATGTGAAGAATTGCCCCTGCAATCGTCAGCGTGAGCAGCAGGAGCGAAAGCAGATGAATGTTCAGGCTTGTCAGGCTGATAAGAATAAAACACGCCAGCTTGCATCGCACATCTAAGGCATGAAAAAAAGAATCGCCGGGGCGGAATCCGAATTCGCTCAGTTCAGCCATGATTCGATTTTCATTCCCAGCCGGGACGCACAGGGCTGCCGCACGCCGAACTGTTCCGTGTCCGCAAGAATATCGTCAGGATTTCCGTCTCTTACAATTTTTCCGTTTTTCATAATCATCAGGCGGCTGGCGTGGACAATCACTTTTTCCAGATCGTGGGTGGTCAGCAGAATGGTGTGTCCGCTCCGATGCAGCGCGAGAATCCGGCTCAGAACCTGACGGATGCCGGGGTAATCCAAATTGGAAAAAGGCTCGTCAAAGACCAGAATTTTGGGTTTCATGGCAAGCACGCCCGCAATGGCAAGGCGGCGTTTCTGTCCGCCGGAAAGCAGATACGGTTTCCGGTCTTCAAGCCCGGACAGCCCCACGGCTTCCAATGCCTCTGCCACCCGCTTTCTGATTTCCGCTCTCGGCAGACAGAGATTTTCCGGTCCGAAAGCCGCGTCGTCAAAAACGGTTTCCCCGACAATCTGACTGTCGGCATCCTGAAAGACCATGCCCACGGTCTGCCTTGCGTTTAACAGATTTTCAGATACGGATATTCCTGCCACCCGCACAGTTCCGGCACTCGGCAGCAGCAGCCCGTTCAGATGCCTCAGCAGCGTGGTTTTGCCCGAACCGTTTCTGCCCGCAATCACGGCAAATTCCCCTTCCCGAATGCTCAGACTGATGCCGTCTATGCCCAGAGTTCCGTCTGCAAAGCGATGGCTGAGATTGCTGATTTCAAGAATGTTCATGGTTGTCGATTTCTCACTTCTCATTTCTCATTTCTCACTTAATCAATGTCAGGAATCTGAAAAATTGTCAAGAAATTCCATCACCCGGATAGTGAAACCGCTCTCCGATTTCGGAGAATATTCTGTTTTATAATATAAAATAAGATTCTTATCATGAAAAAATACCCTTTTTGATTTTTTTACGGCATATTTTTTGCATTGTGCCGTTTTCAGATATCTGTCTGTGTGCGTCTGCGGCAAAAAAACAAAAGCGGATCAGTATAGTATATTGCCAATTCAGACATTTGATCTGCAAGGATTGCGGATAAGCAAGGATTCGGACAAAACCGCAAACAATCCCTGCTTATACGCAATCCGTACAGACAAGCCTCCGAACCGCAGATTGAACAGACTCAAATCCTGTTCATCCTTTAATCCTGTGAATCATGGTTTAGAATGGCGGGCATGTTCATGCCCACCCTACATGGCGGACTGTATCAGTTCGATATTTTTTCTGAGCCAGTCATTTACTATTCTTT
>DZCT01000436.1:2565-4159 GCA_022736535.1 Desulfatirhabdium butyrativorans
ATGGCGGACTGTATCAGTTCGATATTTTTTCTGAGCCAGTCATTTACTATTCTTTCAACTCCGATATGTTCCTTTTCTGCAAGTTTATGAATGAATATCGCTATGTCCGGATCAATAGAGACGGACATAGCCGGTTCTTTTCCGTCTGAGATCAGATCATCAGCCAATTTCCTCAATTCGGCTTCCGAAAATTCAAACTCGGCGCCCTCTTCCATAGCCGCAAGCTGCATTAATATCTCCTGCAGCCCGGGTTCCAGATGCGAGGAATGCTCCAGAAAGAGGCTGTGCGCCCACCTTGACAATCTTACGACATCGTAATCGGACAATAATTGCTTTTTCAGCGACTGCCCGAACTCTTTCTTTGAATAAGTCATAATCCTGACTCCCTATGGGTTGGCGGATAATGCTGAACAATGACGGATTGCCCGTCAATCATCTTGGGATGAACACGAGTAACATCACCCGCAAGGCAGCGTTTGTGCTGTTTGAAGATATGATTGACATTTGAATAGGATAGAGTGCAAGTCTGTTATTGTCAATGAGATTCCGTGCAGACAAGCCGCCGAACCGCAGATTCACACAGATTAAGAACAAATCCTGTGAATCATGGTTTAAGTTCAGCCCAGAAGTTCTGAAATTTTCCTCTGCAAAGAAGATGGAAATGTAACTACAAGCTTATGCGCTTCACCCGGCTTCCAGTCTGATGCGGAATCTCTGAGAATTTCAAGATATGTTTTCTGTAATGCCGGTTCGGCAAGGGGTATGTCCGTATGCGCCAGAATAACGGTATGTTGGGAAATCCATGAAAAATCCCGAAGCAGATCATACAGGGCATCCCAGTTTTGCCCGAAATATTCGGGAAAATTCAATTTTTCTGATAAAACCGAAAACAGTTCCTCACGGGTTTTTATTTCCGCAGGAATCTGCACGAAAAGATTATCATATATACTGTCATCCAAAAAGAAAAAATACCGATAATCCGGCATAAGATAATTGGTCTGCATCATTTTTCCTTTTAATCAAATCGGTATGAAAGTTTTGTAATGATCGGGCGTATAGAATAATTCTCCGCCCTGTCCTTTAACTATTCTTTGAGAGCCTGCTCCGCTGATTCCCGGTGTTTCAACAACAAACTCCCGATAATACCCTTCGGCTTTGAGCGGAAGCAAGCCCTCTCTGTTCTTAAATATTGCTCCGTCATTGCGATGAGGGAATTTTCCGCCTGAAGTTATACGGTCAAGCGTCTGTTTCAAGTCAACGATATCCCTGTCTTTGCAAATAAATCTTGTCATATCATATTGTAGTAACAGATTACACGGATTCACCTGCAAGAATTATGTGTAAGCAAGGATTCAGGCAAAACCGCAAACAATCCTTGTAGATACACACCTTCCTTATCTACAAGGATTAGGTGTAAGCAAGGATTCGGCATGAGCCGCAAGCAATCCCTGCTTATACACAATCCTTGCAGATGACGTACACAGAACCGAAGAATTACGCAGATTGAACAGACTGAGAACAAATCCTGTTCATCCTTTAATCCTGTGAATCCCGGTTCAGACAGTTGATGAAATGGCGGGCATATTCATGCCCA
>DZCT01000034.1:0-6275 GCA_022736535.1 Desulfatirhabdium butyrativorans
GAACCCCGACACCTGCCGGATGATGTTGGGGTTCGCAAGCTCACCCCAACCTACAAAATTATGCGAAATTGTACGAAATTGTCAACTTGACGGCATTGACGCAGGGCGTGGGAACGAGAAAACTTCATAAAAACGGGTTTGCAACCCGTTCTACGTTCCCACGCAGAACGTGGGAACGGGAAATCCGGAAAGCTTATATAGAAATATACAGGAGTATAGTCATGTCTGAAAAAAAATTCAATGTGGCAGTAGCCGGCGCGACAGGGGCTGTCGGAAATCAGATGATCGCCTGTCTGGAAGAAAGAAATTTTCCGGTCAAATCTGTCAAATTTCTGGCATCCGAGCGTTCTGCGGGACGCCAGCTCCGTTTCAAAGGCGATTTGATTCCCGTGGAGACACTCAGGGAAGATTCTTTCAAAGGTGTGGATATTGCCATCTTTTCGGCAGGGGGCGGCACAAGCGAGAAATTTGCGCCCTGCGCGGCAAAAGACGGCTGTGTAGTGGTTGACAATTCCAGCGCGTGGCGCATGGACCCGGATGTGCCGCTTGTGGTCCCCGAAGTCAATCCCCATGCGATTGCGGATTACAAAAAAAAGGGAATTATCGCCAACCCGAACTGTTCCACGATACAGATGCTGGTCGCGCTGAATCCCATCCGTAAAAAATGCGGCATCCGGCGGATTGTGGTTTCCACCTATCAGGCGGTATCCGGAACCGGAAAAAAAGCCATTGACGAACTCTTTGACCAGACCCGCGCCATGCTTAATTTCCTTGACTGGAAGAAAAACGTGTATCCGCACCGCATTGCGTTCAACTGTCTGCCGCAGATTGACAAATTTATGGACAACGGCTACACCAAAGAAGAAATGAAGATGGTGAACGAGACCCGTAAGATTTTTGAAGACAGCAGCATCGGCGTCACGGCAACAACTGTCCGTGTGCCGGTCTTCTACAGTCATTCGGAATCAGTCAATGTGGAGACAAAAGAATATATTTCCGCAGCAGATGTTATCAAGATGCTCAGAAATGCGCCCGGCGTAAAAGTGGTGGATGATCCCGCGAATAACCTTTATCCCCTTGCCATAGACGCCGCGGGTCAGGACCTCACGCTGGTGGGGCGTATCCGTCAGGACGAATCCATTTCCAACGGCATCAATATGTGGGTGGTTGCCGACAACATCCGAAAGGGCGCGGCAACGAATGCGGTTCAGATCGCTGAAATTTTAGCGAAAGATTATTTTTAAAGTGAGAATTGAGAATTGAGATCGTGCTGTAAAAAGAGGATTTTTTATTTCTCACTTCTCAATTCTCACTTCTCAATTCCCATGATCAGGAGTAAAGACTTGGAAAGAGTACCCATTACGAAAGAGGGATATGAAGCCCTGAAAAAAGAACTTGAAAATCTGAAACTGTTTGAACGCCCTCAGAATATCAGGGCGATTGAAGAGGCCCGCGCACACGGAGACCTTTCCGAAAATGCCGAATTTACAGCCGCCAAAGATCGGCAGAGTTTTATTGAGGGAAGAATCGGCGAATTGGAATTCAAACTCGGAAATGCGGACATCATTGATCCGGATACTCTTAACAAGGACCGCGCAGTATTCGGCTGCATCGTCAAACTTGAAAATGTGGACACCGGCGACGAAGTTGACTATCAGCTTGTAGGACCTGATGAATCCGACATTGAGCGGGGACGCATTTCTGTTTCTTCACCCTTGGGAAAGGCAATTATCGGGAAAAAACCCGGAGACGAAGTGGTGCTTCAGGCACCGGGCGGAAAACGATGTTACGAGTTGGTGGAAATTTTATAAAGGGGTACGAGGTGAGGGGTAAGAGGTGAGAGGTTGTTGTCCCTCTGACCTCTGACCTCTCACCCCTCACCTTTTTTTTACAGGAGGTGTTTTTTGGCGCGTATTACGGTAGAAGACTGTTTGAAGCGGGTTCCGAACCGATTTTTGCTGGTTCACATGGTGACAAGGCGGGTAAGGCAGATTCGTGAAGGTTCCGAATATCTTGTCAATTCACCCAAAAACGAAGATATTGTGGTGGCATTGCGGGAGATTGCCGCAGGCAAGATCACCATCAGCAATGACAGCGACTGAGTGAATGCCGGATGCCGCTTACAGAATATTGAACCGACTGGTCGGCAGAGCCATACACCTGTATGACATGATCTCAGACGGAGACCGGATTGCGGTCGGACTTTCCGGCGGCAAAGACAGCCTGACGCTGATGTGGATTTTAAAAGAACGGCTCTCCCGCATCCCTGTCAAATACAAGCTGTTTCCCGTTTATGTTGATCCGGGATTTGAGGGCGGTTTTGCAGACGCTCTTGAGAATTATTGCAGCGAAATGGGATATGATCTCCGGGTGGACTATTCAGACTGCGGGATTCTGGGACACAGTGCCGAAAACCGTGAAAACCCCTGTTTTCTGTGTTCCCGGCTGCGGCGAAAGCGTCTTTTTGAAATTGCGGATGAACTCGGATGCAGCAAAGTCGCGCTGGGTCATCACAAAGACGACATGATTGAAACGCTGTTTCTGAATATGTGCTATGCCGGAGAAATCAGCACCATGCTTCCGAGCCAGTCTTTGTTTCAGGGCAGGTTCACGATCATAAGGCCTTTGGCATATACCGATGAGAATATCATCCGGCGTTTTGCAGCATCACGGCATTTCCCGGAATTTGCAAATCCCTGTCCGAGCGCGGGCATTTCCAAACGCCGGGAAATCAAAACGCTGTTAAGCCAGCTTTACGCGGCGAACAGAAAAGTCAAAGGCAATATTTTCAGGGCAATGAGCCATGTCAAACCGGAGTATTTACTAAAATAGGAAGTGTGCTGGGTTTTTTGCCACGAATTGACACGAATTTTAAACACGAAGAACACGAAAATTACGAAGCAGAACATCTCGTTCCCACGCAGAGCGTGGGAACGAGGATGAATATAAAAATATTCGTGGGGTTTCGCTTTTAATTTTTATGTCCTTAAAAAAAATTCGTGTTCTTCAGTTCGCGAACAATTTGTGTTCATTCGTGGCAAAAAATACACAGCACACTTTAAAAAAAATCATGATAGACATTCAAAGTCAGCCTGATTATCGGAATATCCCCATAGACAAGGTCGGAATCAAGAATCTCCGATACCCTATAACGGTTCTGGATCGGAAAAACAGAATTCAGCATACGGTGGCAAACATCAATATGTATGTTGATCTGCCCGACAGATACAAAGGCACCCACATGAGCCGTTTTGTGGAGATGCTTCATCTGTTCCGACCTGAAGTGTCGTTGAAGAAGTTTTCAGCCATATTGCTTCAGATGAAAAAACACTTAAACGCGGCTTCCGCACATATAGAAGTCTCTTTTCCTTATTTTATCGAAAAAAAAGCCCCGATCAGCGATTCGCCGGGACTGATGGACTATACATGCAGTCTCATCGGCTCCAGCGATCCTTCGGAGAAAGTTGATCTCATATCAGAAGTGATTGTTCCGATTACCTCTGTATGTCCCTGTTCAAAGGAAATCAGCGATATGGGCGCGCACAATCAGCGCGGGGAAGTCCGGCTCAGAACACGTTTCAAAAAATTTATATGGATAGAAGACATGATCGAGCTGGTGGAGTCAGCAGCGTCATGCGATGTTTACTCGGTGCTGAAACGTGTTGACGAAAAATGTGTGACAGAAAGAGGCTATGAAAATCCGAAATTTGTCGAAGATATTGTCCGGGATGTGGCAAAGAAGCTCAAAGAAGATGACAATATCACATGGTTTGCCGTCAGCGCCGAGAATTTCGAGTCTATCCACAACCACAGCGCGTATGCTTTCATCACCAGCGGAAAAGAACCTTAATCTGATTGAGAATTGAGAAGTGAGAAATATTTCTCAATTCTCACTTAAAAAAAGTATTATGAAAAAAGAGCATTATCGTTTCAATCTCCTCTGCGATATCGGAGACCTTGCGGCTCTGATGACAGAAAGCGCAGATATTGAAAATTTCCTCCAAAGCACGGTGGTCATGGTTTCCCGCTATCTGAATGCCGATGTCTGTTCGATTTATCTCTATGATGAAAAAGAAAAGGAACTGATCTTGAAAGCCACGGTGGGATTGGATTCAGGAGCAGTCGGCAGAGTCAGAATGAAACCCGGCGAAGGGCTTGTGGGACTTACCTTTGAAAAACTCAGACCGATTCGGGAAGCGTCGGGCGAAAGCAATCCGGCTTTCAAATATTTCAAAGAGACAAAAGAAGAGCAGTTTGAATCTTTCCTTTCCGTTCCTATCATGAGAGGTTCCCACAAAATCGGCGTTCTGGCGGTACAGCATAAAAAATATGATTTTTTTAACGAAATAGATGTGGTGGTGCTGCGCTCTCTGGCATCTCAGTTAGCAGGCACAATTGAAAATGCAAGATTTCTGATTGATCTGAATCAGACAGAAACTGTCAAATCAGCGAAGTCGCCCCTGTCGGCGCTTTATGAAAAACTTCAGTTTGTCAAAGGCAGATCAGCATCCGGGGGCTATGCTTTTGCTGTTTCAACCGCATATAAACGGGCATATAACGATTTGCTGGAAACAGATTCCGATGCGGATGATTCATATTCGCTGGAAGATTTTCAAAAAGCTGTACAGAAAACCTCCGAACAACTGATCGAATTTCAGCGCCGTCTTGCCGAACAGTTGCTGGAGAGTGCCTCCCTGATTTTTGACGCCCATTTCATGATTCTGAAAGATGCAAAATTTATGAATAAAATTGCAGGCATGATCTCTGACGGCATCTCGCCGCCTCGAGCCATCAAAGACGTGACAGGACATTATATCTCCAAATTTTCTTCCAGCTCGAATGAATATATCCGTGAAAAAGTTGCGGATATGGAAGACCTTGCCAGCCGCATTCTCAAAAATCTCTACAACTGGTCTGCGGATGAAAAAAATTTCTGTGACGACAGAATTGTGATTGCAAAGGAACTGTATCCCTCCGAAGTGCTGAAATTGGCGTCGGAAGATGTAAAGGGCATCATCCTTGTCAGCGGGGGCGTGACATCGCATGTTTCCATTCTCTGCCGGTCTCTGAAAATACCCGTGATTATCGCAGACCGGGCGGAAATACTGGAACTGCCCGAAGGAACGCCGATGCTGATGGATGCGGATATCGGGAATATATATGTCCGTCCTTCCCGGAAAGTGCTTGTGCAGTTTGAAGAGCGGAAAAGAGCTGAAAAAAAAGCCAT
Organism: Desulfatirhabdium butyrativorans; assembly: GCA_022736535.1. Lineage (GTDB taxonomy): Bacteria > Desulfobacterota > Desulfobacteria > Desulfobacterales > JAIFKL01 > JAIFKL01. Next base: position 5,228 of record DZCT01000034.1, read on the forward strand.
GCCTCTCAAAAGTCTCATGTCTCCGACCACAGAGACCGCAGACGGTGTGTGCGTGCATCTGCTGGCAAATATCAATCTTCTCAGTGAACTGACAATGGCGCGGGAACTTAAAGCCGAAGGCATCGGCTTGTATCGCACCGAATTTCCTTTTCTGATCCGCCCGACATTTCCTTCCGAAGAAGAGCAATATCTGATTTACAAACGGCTCTTTAATGAAATGCCGGATAAGGAAATAACGGTTCGGACTCTGGATGTGGGCGGGGATAAAATTCTTCCCTATTCAGATCCGGAGCCCGGTACCAACCCTGCGCTCGGCTTACGGTCTGTCCGATTTTCCTTGTGTCACAAGGATATTTTTATTCAGCAGATTCGGGCGGTTCTGCGGGCAGCCGCGGAAGCCCGGCAGGTACAGATTATGTTTCCGATGATTTCGTCTTTGGATGAATTTCGGGAAGCGCGGGAAATTGTGTCCGAGTGCATGGCATCGCTGGATCAGGAAAAAACAGCTTTTCATCCGCATCCCGGTATCGGAATGATGGTTGAAGTGCCGTCGGTGCTGCCCATTATCCGGGAGCTTGCACGGGAGGCGGATTTTTTTTCCATCGGCACAAATGATTTTGTGCAGTACATGCTTGCAGTTGACCGGGCAAACGAGAAAGTTGCACAATATTACCGACCCTATCATCCTGCGGTGCTGAGAGGCATTGCCCAAATCGTGAAAGCGGCTGTGAGTGAAAACAAGCCTGTATCTATCTGCGGCGAAATGGCGCATGATGCTGAATATATTCCTTTTCTGCTGGGCATCGGGGTTCGCAGTTTCAGCGTAGATCCGCAGTTTCTGCCGGTTCTGCAAAAAAGAATCAGCCGTCTGCATCTTTCAGATGCGGAAAAACACGCCGACGCGCTGCTTGCCGAATCCACATTGCAGGGCACCTATCAGATATTGCAGCAATACAGAATAATTTCAATGTCTTCTGAAATCTCCGACTGAAAGTTCGGCAGCCTGTCAGCAGCAATCTTCCCGAATGGGATAAAAACGCTTTCACAC
>DZCT01000034.1:6375-19004 GCA_022736535.1 Desulfatirhabdium butyrativorans
CCTCCGGAGTGCCGAACTGAAAGTTCGGCAGCCTGTCAGCAGCAATCTTCCCGAACGGGATAAAAACGCTTTCACACCCTCCGGAGTGCCGAACTGAAAGTTCGGCAGCCTGTCAGCAGCAATCTTCCCGAATGGGATAAAACACGTCAATGACATGGCAGTCGGTGATAGCAGTGCCGGTGTGTGCAGCATTCGGCGGAACAATGGCAACATCTCCGGAAACCATTGTCGCAGAAACACCGTCAACCGTCAGTTGATACTTTCCTTCTATCATGTTCACCACCTGTTCATGGGGGTGCGAATGGGAGGGAACCGAAGAACCGGCTTTAATTTCCCAATAAGCAAATGTCAGATGCTCTGTATGGATAAAACGGGCATAATGTCCCGGAACAATTCTTCTTTTTTCAAGATTTTTCAGGCTGAAAAATTTCATGCACTTTCTCCTGTCCGAATCCATGTGATAAATGTCTCGCAAAGAGATTTGTTTCTCGCAAAGGACGCAAAGCACGCAGAGAACTTAAAGAATTATCTTTTATAAAAAAACTTTTCTTTGCGCCCTCTGCGTGCTTTGCGAGAAACTTCCCTGCTTAATTTTTTATCGTATTTGCAGAAATTTATATTCATTCATTAAATAAGCAGAAATTATCACATCTCAGACGGGAAAGCAAATGAATTGAGAAGTGAGAATTGAGAAGTGAAAAGTGAGAATTGTTTGTTTTTTCTTGACATCTGTTACTGCATAATGGCAGTATTTTTTTGTTCTCACGCTCACTCCGAAGTGCATCATCTTATAAAAACAGGAGCGAAGCGAAATTTTTTGCGTGTCTGTTTGCGTGCGCGCTAAAATTTCATTTCAGCACTCCGGATGAAAAAAAAACCTGAAACCTGCGAGGTTTAAAATGAAAATTCTGCTTCATATCTGCTGCGCGCCCTGTTTGATTTATCCGCTCAAAGAACTTCGCTCGGATAACTTTGAAATCATGGGATTTTTCTACAAACACAATATCCACCCTTACACAGAATGTCTGAAACGGCAGGAGACCTTACAGCATTATGCGGAAATGACAAACCTTCGGGTGATTTATCAGGAGGGCTATGAACCGGAAAATTTCATTCGGAATGTGGTTTTCAGAGAATCAAACCGATGCACCTACTGCTATTACGACCGGCTGAGAGCGACCGCGCGGCTTGCCGGACGGGGAAAATTCGATTTCTTTTCCACAACGCTTTTATACAGCAAATTTCAGAAACATGAGATGATAAAAGACATCGGGGAATCGCTGGGGAAAACAGTCGGCGTTCCTTTTCTTTACCGGGATTTCCGCATCGGCTGGAAACAGGGAATTGAAGAATCCAAAGAACTTGAACTCTACCGGCAACAGTACTGCGGCTGTATTTACAGCGAAAAAGAACGCTTTCTGGGAAAATGAAAACAGCCATGCAGATTCGGAAACTGAGTTTTATACTGATCCGATTTCGATTTTTTGCCACAGACGCACACAGACGGACACAGACAGGTATCCGAAAACGGAATGCGGCACTTATGCAGAAAAATATGCCGTAAAAAATCAAAAGTGGATCACTATAAAAAACTCAGTTTCCTGAGAGAGACAAACCCCTAATACCGAATCTCTTTTGACTTTATATGATATTTTTTCCCGGAGGGGGTTTCCCGCAGAGATCACAGAGCGTGAAAAAACCGCAGAGAACACAGAGAATTTTAAAAAAAACTCTGTGTTCTCCGTGGGCTTTTCCTCTCTGTGATCTCTGCGGGAAACAAAATGAGAGAATACTTTCAATAGAGATTCGGTATAAGCCCTATTTTAAAACTATGTTTAACAACTTCATCTACTTCATTATCGCGCTTCTCATATACAGCACGCATCAGCCTTCTGAAATCTCAAACTTTACAGCGGGAGAATCACTTACGCTGTTTTGCTCGCTGATGCTCCTGTTCTTTTTGCTCAACCGGATACAGTTTTACAGATTGGAAAAACGGATATCAAAAGAAAGCAGGGGCGCGCCGGGGTATAGCCGTTACTTCGATCATAAATTCAATTCCATAGTGACGCGGCATTTTATCTTTGCCCTTGCGCTCTTTGCCGTTGACATTCATGTGCTGAATCTGACTGCTTTTTTTTCCGGCATCGCTTTTTTCGCTGCCATGCCCACGCTTCAGGCATTGTTTTTTCTGGGACTTTTTGTTGCCCGCTTTGTCATCGTATGGGACTGCGCGCACAAGTCTTACGAAAAACTCTATGCTGCCGGTCTGTCAAAACGGTCCTACATCCTGTCCAATCTTTCTTTCTCCGTTCCGGTGCTGATGCCCTGGCTGCTGCTGTCCGGAGTTGCAGACATTATCAACGCGCTTCCCTTTGAGACGCCTAAGAAAATGCTCGCTTCTCCTGCCGGAGAGATCGCTTATTTCTTATTTTTTCTCTTAGGGCTTGCCATTGCAGGTCCCCTGCTGATTCAGAAATTCTGGCGATGCAGGCCCCTTGAAAGCGGATATATGCGAAGCCGGATCGAATCCCTCTGTAGGAGAGCGGAATTGGCTTATGCAAATATTCTTTACTGGCCCATATTCGGCGGGAAAATGATAACCGCAGGGGTCATGGGACTGATCAGACAGTTTCGCTATATCCTGGTCACTGAGGCATTGCTCCAAGTTCTCAACATTGAAGAGATTGAGGCTGTGATTGCCCATGAAATCGGACACATCAAAAAAAAACATCTGCTCTTTTACCTGTTTTTTATGGTCGGTTTCCTCATTTTTTTCTACACTGTTTTTGATCTGATTTTTTATGTCGTTGTTTACAGTGAACTGTTATTGCGATTCATCAGCCGCTCGGCAATGGATCATATTTCGATGAGTCCGAATATCTTCAGCCTGATCCTGATTCTGATGTTTCTGCTCTATTTCCGCTATCTTTTCGGATACTTTATGAGAAACTTCGAGCGGCAGGCAGATATATATGTTTACAGCCTTTTTGAGAACGCCGAGCCGCTGATTTCCACTTTTGAGAAAATCACGGTGAACAGCGGTCAGCCTCCTGAAAAACCGAACTGGCATCATTTCAGTATCACGGAGCGGGTCGAATATCTGAAAAAATGTGAGGCAGACAAGGATTGGATCACACGCCATGAACGGAAAGTCAATCGGAGTCTTGCCGCATATCTCGCGGGACTGCTGCTGATTGTCGGTGCGGGATATTATTCAGATTTTGCTGAAATCGGAAAGAAAACGGGGCTCGGGCTTCTGATCAGAACCGTTGAACGGGAAATAGAAGTCAATCCCGGAAACGCGGAACTTTACAGCATATTGGGAGATATTTTCTACGATACCGGAGATGATGCAAAGGCGGCAGAAGCATACAAAACCTTTCTGGAGATTTCGCCGGACGATGTCCGGATACTGAACAATCTGGCATGGCTGTATGCGACATGCGGGAACAGAAACCTGCGCAATCCGGAAAGAGCGATTGTTCTTGCCCTGAAAGCCGCGGAACTGACAGACGCGCCCTATATTTTGGACACGCTTGCCGAAAGCTATTATGTGAACGGGCAGTTTGACGCGGCGGTTTCCGCAGAAAAGCGTGCGCTCGAACAGATAAAAGACGGAGACCGGTCTTACTATGAGAGACAGTTGAAAAAATTTGCAGAAGCGGCAGGGAGAAAAAGTGAGAGGTGAGGATAATTTTGCCACGAATTTCACGAATTTCACGAATAAAGCACGAATAAAGCACGAATTTTTTTTTGTAAAACGGGTTTAAAACCCGTTTTACATTTCACTTTTTCTTCGTGTTTTCCCTTTCGTGGCAAAATTCGTGTCCGTTCGTGGCGAAAATTTCAAACAGCAAACCCCTCTGTCTCACGAAAGCCCCTGCTCAACTTTCTGTTTTAATCCGTTGATGCTCCCGATGATTTCACCGAAAGCCGATTCCATTTTTTTCAGCACTTGGGCAATTTCCGCTTTATCGCCCTGCTTTTCACCGATCCGGACAGCCGCGTCTGAAAGGTCTGCCGCATAAAGCTGAAAGCGGTCTGTCAGAATATCGTACAGCACTTCAGACAGGGCGTCTGTCAGCTTGAACATATACTGAAATTTGATGTTTTCCCTGTAATCTTTGAAATGAAACAGCAGCGCGCTTTCTGTTTCATCCTTGATCCGTGAGAGACCCTTTTTCAGCGCAGAAATTTCTCCATGATGCGGGTCCTGTGAATTGTGTTTCAGCAGTTTCTTGAAAAACCGCATGAAAGAATAAAGACCGAAACGCATGACCGCTTCGGTTCTGATCTTTGCGCTGTAACGCATGGAATTTGTTATATGCGGAAAACTCAGACCTTTTGATCGCTTCATCACTTCTGTATCCGGCAAATCAATGCCGCCCCTGCTGTCCGGAAGCGGCGGAATCCCGAAACTCTCCATTGCCCTGTTATATTCGCCGAGCGCGGCTTCAGCCATCACTTTATACGGATCGCTCAGGGATTGAAGCGTCTGAACGATCTTTTTCTCTTCTTCTCTCACAAAGCGGATAATTTCAGGATTGATATTTTCAGCGATAAAGCTGTCCAAAGCCTGCCGAAATTCCTGAAAAACGCTGTACAGGACTTTGCTGAAATTCGAGGCGTTGACGCCGCTTTCATAAGCGCTGTATGAAACATTGTAATTTCTGATAAAGGCAAGCGTGTTCGGCAGAATATTTCCCCGGTGCATATCAAAAAAACGGTCAATATCCGTCCTCAGTTCCTGTTTGATTTTTTTCACCGCACCCTCAAGCGAGTTTTGCGTCATCGCCTTTATCCGGCTCATATTCTGCTGATGGTTTTTGATTTTTCTGACAATTTCCGCAGCACCGTCCGCGTCTCTGTAAAGCATGTCTGTATTGATGCCGATGCGGCGGTTCATGCCCGAAGAGACCGCAAGAAGTCTGCCGATATGATTTTTAAAAACAAGCGCATAGCGTTCTTTTGTGATTTTATCTTTAAAATAGGACTCGAACCGGGCAGTTTCCCGGTCCGAAAATGCGGACAATTCAGTTTCCTGTTCCCATTGGCTCAGACGCTGCCGGTCTTTTGCCGACAGATGCGCTTTCCGGGACCGGAAGAGATTCAGCAGCGCGGAGAAAGTATAAATTTCCGGATGGGGCTTTGTCAGTGAAAGCAGGGAAAGTTCGGCTGTCACCCTTTCAATCACTGCCTTGAGGTCGCTGAGGGATTCATGCTCGCTGAAATCGGCATTGAGGACAAACACCGTATTGTCCGTGATGCCCATCTTTCGGATCACAGACAGAAATCTGATGTCCGCCTGCCGAAGCCCCATTCTGCTGCTGATCACATAAACAATCATATCCGTGCGGATCAGATAATCCTGAATCATTGCTAAATGCAGGGGATTCGGAGAATCGCTTCCCTGACAGTCCGCAATTTCAATGCTGCCGTCAATGTCGCGGGAGGCGATTTCCAACTGCATGTCTTTGAGCCATACTGCCAGCGAATCGTTTCCTGAAAATTCCTGATGCGCGGCAAAATCTCTGCCTTCATACTGAATCCGGCAATTCTCATTTGTAGCGACAATGTTTTTTACCTTTTCGTAGCCGCCTAAATACGATGCCAGCAGCACGCTGTTCATGTTGCGGCTGTCATTTGTCATCAGCATATCGCTGTCTGCATTCTCAAGCGCGTGTTGCAGTTCCGCACGGTCTGCATCCTGTCGGATGTCAAAACCCCTGTCCGCGGATTTCCGTTTCAGCATGGGAAACAGCACCAGCGCCTGCGACATATCCGCATTCACTTCATCATAAGATTTGAAACACAGATTTGCCCTGAGTGTTTCACCGCTCCGTATTTTGGTGACAATGGAAGTCACCACGCCCGCGCCCCGTCTGACATAATCGCCTTTGAACAGCGCGTTTGCAAAGGTGCTTTTCCCTGATTTTACGGATCCCGCAACAGCTACACGAATCACATCTTCCGACAAAGCGTTTTGAATATCGCGGCAGGTTTTTTCCCATCCCTCAAAAGAAGAATCATACATTTCCGGAAACTGTCTGACATCCGAAAAAAAGACGGACAGGCGCTCGCTGATCTGCAAGACTTCATTTTTTAAAGAATTATATGTATCCATTATCAGTCTTATTTCTGCTTTTCTGTTTTTTGAAAGCTTTTGTCAGGCAGAATGCTTGTTAAATTTAAGGTTTTATGATATAGATATAGAAACAGATATTTTGTATTCATTTGAAAAGACCCGACGGACAGGATCGCCCGGCGCAGGAAATGAATCTGAAATTATGAAGGGAAACAAAGGTTTATGTCGGAAAAACATCCTGAATGCCCATTGTATAATCCTTTAAACTGCAAAGAATATTATAATCCCAAACTTTGCGCCTTTGTCAGAAAAGACAGACTCTGCCTTAAAAAAAGGAAACCCAAATCCAAAATGAAAGAAGAAGAAAAGCTTCAGGAAAAAGGGATAGAGATATAATCAGGCATTGCCTGCCGTATCCGAGAGAAAACTCGGGTCTATTCCCATTTTTCTTACAGCCGCTTCCCATCGCGCCTCAGCAGATATGTCAAAGATAATATCTTCAAAAACCGGGCCTGTCAGCCATGAATTCTGCCGGATTTCCGATTCAAGCTGATAGGGGCCCCAGCCCGCGCAGCCCAGGGCAATGAACCATGATTTCGGTCCTTTTTCCAATGCAATTGCCTGCAAAATGTCTTTTGTGTTGCTCATGGCAAGGGTATGTGTGATTCTGAAGCAGCCTTCCCATTCAAAGGGCGGACCGTGAAGGATAAAAATTTCACCGAGATGAACGGGCCCGCCGAGATAAACAGGGACAGCAGCGGGGCCCTGTTTATATGCTATTTTCAATTCATCAAAAATATCCTTTGCGGAAAGGGAGGGGTATTCCTGATTGACAACAATGCCCAACGCGCCTTCCGGCGAATGTTCGCATATACAGGTGACGGTGCGGAAAAAATTCGGGTCCGTCAGCCCGGGCATTGCCATCAGAAACTGTCCTTTCAGAAAAGGCGGCGGCTGATCCTGTCCGAAACTGTTTTGCATGTCTTTGTTCTCCACCACGCTCCGAAGTAAAGCGGGTTTCAAACCCGCTCTACAGGGGATTTTAAATCCCTATAAAATTTCTGAATTTAACCAGGGGTTTTCTCAGCAGTTGTATGCCCAGCAGCGTTGAACTGCCGAATATTTTCGCAGAACCTTTCTGCCCGGGCTGAACCTTTACGATTTTTTCACTCCAGACCGCTTCCGCCAGCACCGACGGCACCTGATCTTCCGACAGCTTGATTTCAAACCCGACTCTTGTGATAAGCGCGGAAACAGTCCTGAGCGGATTGCTGTCCAAGCGGATTTTTACCCTCGCGCCTTCTTTGAGAAGACCGGCATCGCTTGCCGGCACCATTACCCGCAATTTGGTCCGGGAGGGGTCCGCCACGCTGAGTATCACCTGACCCGTGCGGATGGACGCCCCGATCAGCGCGTCCGGATCATCAAGGACAATCACGCCGGATTTTGCGGTCCGAACCTGGGACCGCGCCAACTGATTTGCAAAGAAATCCGCTTCGGCTTCCGCGCGTTCCACCTCCAACTGCTTGACCGGCAATTCTGCACGGGCTTCAGGATCGCGATGGGCTTTGCCTTCCAAACGCGCAAGCGTTGCTTTTGCCACGGCCACATTCCGGTAAGCTTCATCCAAACGCTTTTCCAATACACGGGCATCATATTGAAACAATACTGTATCCGGATTCACATGCTGCCCCGGCTGAACAAAAAGGTCTTTCAAAATCCCGTCCATGGGCGCGAAAATATGATGGGGCAGATCCGGAACCACCTGCACGGGCGCCGTAACGCTCGATGTGACCGGAAACAGAAGGAAAATACCGAGCATCACTAAAAATGCCGTCTGTAAGAAGCCCTTCTTTGAACGGGCTGCGCCTCGCTGCCGGGCAATTCCGTGTCCCAGAAAAAGCGCGGCGTGCTGCAACAGTTCCACATCGGCTTTTTCCCAGGGAATGCCGCGCCAGCGTTCTAACCAGAGCGCATGAGCGGGCTGAATTTTCGGGTCTTTGTCCAACCAGAGCGGAAGCCATAAAACAGCGGTGCCGCCCATGGACTGCTGCACTTTTCTCAGCGGAAGCGATTTGAACTGTCCGCCTTCTGCGGGAATCAGCGCGGGATTCTGCATATCTCCGTACTGACGGCGCACGGCTTCCACCGCATCGGCAAAAGAACCGTCCTGCGCCACCGCACCGCCGCCGGTTACTGCGGCAATCGGTTTTTTTTCCTCGAGACTGACAAGGACGGCGCGATCCACCCGCACCAGTTCCGAAATCCGATTGACGGTCAGCGCTGCGGCTTCCTGCGGCGCGGACGCGGCAAGCACCGAAGAACACAGACGGATAAACCGGGCAAGAATCATCTCCCGTTCCGCGGGGGTATTGGCGCCGGACTGCCGGTTATTATTGGCTGATTCCTGCCGGCTGCTGACCGGCGTTTCCGGGTTGCTGGCTGCCGACTGCCGGGGGCTGACCGGCGGGGGCTGAATTGGCTGCTGTTGCGTCAATACGAACTTCTCCCTTCATACCTGAGAGTACATCCTGTTCTGCTTTTTCGATTTTCCATATCACCTGAGCCGTATTGCTCAGTTCGTCCACTTCCGGCACCACCGCTTCCACGGTACCGGAAATCGAAATATCCAAATCCGTTACATAAAAAGTATGGACAGTGCCTTTTGTCAGTTTCACCGCGAGCCGGGAAGGAATATTGCCGACGGCTCTGAGTTTTGCAGGGTCCACCACTTCCACCACCGGCTGTCCCGCGGTTGCCCATTCATGCGCCTGTATGTGACGGCGCACCACGATACAGTCAAAAGGCGCGGCAACCCGTGATTTTCCGATCTGCCGTTTATATATCTGAATATCTGTGAAGGCAACATCTTTTTCTGTCTGAGCCTGTGCAAGTTCGTCGCTCGTCGCCAGACCCCGCTCGGTGAGCCTTTCCATATTGGTTACTTTCACATTCAGATGCCTGAGCGACAGTTCGCTGCGTCTCTGTCTCAGGTCCAGATCGCCGATGTCAACATTGGCAATCAGTTCGCCTTTTTTCACTCGGTCGCCCACGTCAAATCTCAGGCTGAGGATAACGCCGGGAATTTCCGCAGAAAGCACGGCTTTACGGGTGGCTTCAAAAATCACGGGAAACGTATCCTGAGCCGCCGCGCCGGCGACAGCCGTGCATAGTGCAAAAAAGAGAAAAACAGATATGAAATGCTTCATTTCCAAACTCCTGTTCTGAAATTCAGTTTAAACCGGACATATCCGTAAAACTTTCTCTTATACCAGCTTCTGTATTTATTTTCAATGGAATTTCACTTCGCGCCCTTTGCGTTTTTTGCGAAAGCCTTTTTAATTTCTCGCAAAGAACGCAGAGAATGCAAAGAAAAGGAAAGATTCTTCACTGCGTTCAGAATAGGATAAAAAAAAAGGCACGCCGCCGGCGTGCCTTCTACCACTGTCTGAACCCTGATTAAAGGATTACAGGATTTGCATGATTTCTGTTCCGCCTGTACAGAAAGCTTCCGTTAAAATTCGGCAGTTCCGGGCGGCTGAACAGAAATCATGAAAATCCTGTAATCAGGCGAATCAGGGTTCAGACATTTGCATCAGAACAACGAGCAGTTCCGCAAAGCCGGTTTTCCCGTCTCCGTCCGCATCGGCGCAGAGAGCGGGCGCATCGGTTTCGCTTCCGGTCAGAATTTGCAGAACGGTCACGGCGTCGGCAAGGGTGATGTCATTGTCTCCGTTCACATCACCGGGGAGACATTCCGGGTCGGGAACAACGACCGTGACGCCCGAAGCCGCGGTCATGTCCTGTTCCGGCTTCACGGTCAGGTCGTTCACGCTGTCCCCGTCCGTGTCGCAGACAAGAGACCACTCACCCGGAGCAATCACATCTCCGGTTTTCGCAGTTCCGGCAACCTTCAGATCGAAAGCGATTTCCGCCGTCTGTCCGGCGGGAATGTCTCCTGTCCACACAATCTGATTCAGTTCGGCGTTGTAAATGACATCGGATTCGGAGCGTTTCGCAGAAGCGGCGTATTCAGTGCCGGGGGGCAGCGGAACCGTGAGAACAGCTCCGGTCACGTCCGTGTCGCCTTCATTGATGATGTCCGCCGACAGCCGTAGCGTGTCTCCGGGGGCGGCGGTCCCGTCCGCCGCTTCCGTGTCAATGCTCACCGAAGCCCGCAACGACCTCGCCGGAGGCGTGTATTCCGCGACATCCGTGATGACAATGCCGAACTCCGCATGACACCACGCATAATTCGCATTGACATCAATGCTTCTCAGACTGATGCGGTAACGCTGCCGGGTTTCGTAATCCGGCGTGAAATTTTTTGCCGTTCTCAGCGTGTCGCCGACAATTTCAAATCTGTCGTTGTCAATGCCCGCAATCGGGATCGGCGGATAGAACTCGTAACGGTGCGTTCCAGTGGGATTTATCGTGGTGAAGGTGCCGATCACCGTGCCGGGGGGCGAATTTTCCGGCAGATTCACTTCCGAGTACCACGCCGCCCCGTTCAGCGCAACCCCGTCGCAGTCTTCGTAAGGAAACATCCATGTCCATGCGGACGCGCCGCCGCCGGGCGCCGAACTTCCCGAAGCATTGTAAGCGATGACCCGGTAGTAATACTGCCATGTATAGCGCAGTCCCGTATCCGTGAATGATGTCACATTTGCGCCGACCGTGCCGGCAGTCTCCCACTTTATGCCGTCAAACCGCTCGATGATGAAGCCGGTTTCGTTATTGCTGCTGTCCGTCCATGTGATCAGAATCTCCGTGTCGGACAAAGCTGTTGCTGTCAGTCCCGTCGGCGCAGCAGGCAGACCGGCAGGCGGAACACCTGAAACATTGAATGTCGCTGTGCAGGTCAGAGCGGATCCGGGCATATTAAAGCTTGCCGCACACGGAGCCGGCGACCATCCCGCAAATACCGATCCCGCGGTAGGCGTTGCCGTAAGAGCTACCGCGGCTCCCGAAGTATAATTCCCTCCGCCGCCGACCGTTCCCGTTCCCGTACCGGCTGTGTTCAGCGTAAGCGTATAACTCGTCGCGGTCGAAGTCCATGTCGTAACAACTTTGTAAGCAGGCGAAGCGTTCTGAAAATGAATCCACCCGACGTTCTCTCCCCAGGCATAACCGTTGGAATTGCCTGAAGAATCAATGGTCACGCCCCCGTGGGTCGGGCTGAAGTTGACCCAGCCCGCATTCGTACTCCAGCCGTAGCCGGAAAGCGTACCGGAGCCGTTGTTGTTCACGCCGTAATCGGCAGCCGACGCACCGTTGGCGTAGGTGTGCGCTGTTCCGGCAGTGAATGTGCCGAGGCGGATCCAGCCAATATTCTCCGCCCAGACATAGCCTTCCAGATGGTCGTCATACACGGTCACGCCGCCGCCGTGGCTCGGACTGAAATTGAGCCAGCCGATATTTGTTCCCCATGCGTACTTGTTCGCTGCGTCAATATTGCCCGCGTGCGCTGTTCCGTAACAGAAAACAGCCGCAAACAGGGCGATGACAGCCCAAGTTAATTTTTTAAGACTCATTTTATCCTCCTTGCTTTCTGTGAAAAATGCTGTTAAATAAAAAAGAAATTGGTTTGGGTCTCGTTCCCACGCTCCGCGTGGGAACGCCGCCCGGGACGCTCCGCCCGCCTCCGGAGTGCTAAAATGAAATTTTAGCAAATGTTAAATGCTAACCCATTTTATACCAATTTTATTAAAATCGGTCGGTCGCTCCGCTCCGCTTTTATAAGATGACGCACTCCGGGGACGTTCCCACGCAGAGCGTGGGAACGAGAGTCGCAACTGCGTAAGTCCTAAAAAAATGATTTTTTTGAAAAAATTCGCTTTTCAATTAAATGATAAGGAGCAGTCCCATGTCCTTCAACATTCTGGATGAACTGCTGAAACAGGCGGAACTGCTGACCCGCAAAGAGCAGTTGGCGCTCGCTGTCCGCCTGATAAACAAAGCCCGTCTGCCTGAAATTCAGCCTCTGCAGTGGAAAGACATTTGCGGCTCGGTTCCCTGTCCCGCGCTCGGAGAAGACGCACAGAACTGGGTATCCCGAAACCGCGCGGAATCTGATTCCGGGCGTGAAGATGCAATGACATTGCGCTGAAACGGGTTCGGGAGTTGAAAATTACGGTCATAGATGAATTTACTGCCTGATATTTGCCGCCCCGTTGTCTGAACCCTGATTAAAGGATTACAGGATTGACAGGATTTCTGTTCTGCCTGCACCCGCATCTTCGGTTAAAATTCGGCAGGTCGGTACGGCTGAACAGAAATCATGAAAATCCTTTCATCAGGTGAATCAGGGTTCGGACAATGTTTAAAAAAAATGCCGCGCGCAGGGGGACACCCCCTGCACCCCCGTCAAAGCACCCAAATGATCAAAGAACCAAAGCATCTATTGTCCGCCACGAACCGGCCACACGTAGAAGGAACCGGTCTTATCGCCGCTGCCCACGTTGCCGAAGTACAGGTACACGCCCCATGCGATGCTCGCATTGACCGAGTAGGTCGTGCCTGTCCAATAATAATTGCTTTG
>DZCT01000437.1 GCA_022736535.1 Desulfatirhabdium butyrativorans
CGATAATTCCGTAAGCGAGCGGAAACGTACAGACAGTATAAACAATATCGGCGGATCCGGCAAGAACGCCTGCGACGCACGATCATCTCCGTATAAATCTGAAAAGAAGTTTGTCTCTTATTCTGATGCGCCATCCGGAAGCAAAGAAACAGACAGAAATGAATATGAAGGTTTTGAAAAATATTAGAAGATTTTCTCGCAAAACCGCAGAGAACGCAAAGAATATCTGTTGAATTATTTCTTGATAATTTTTGTCTGTCATAGTATTTTTAATGGTAGTTACGCAGTTGAAAATATCCTATTTTATTTAACCGCAGAGGACGCAAAGAGCGCAAAGTTTCGCAAAGATATATTTCAGAGTTCCGCAAAGATATATTTCAGAACTTTGCGTCCTCTGCGTTCTCCTTTGCATCCTTTGCGTTTAAATAAAAGCGGTTCATTTTTCCGATGCGGAAAATCCTACTGCGTAACTCCTATAAAGAATGCCGGAATCGGGTTTGGAAATGGTGTAATCTTGCAAACAAAACCGTCAGAAAAAGTGCTGCTTTCGGAAATCGAAAAACTTCGCGGGGAACTGACGGAGTTAAAAAAAGAAAAAGCCGATCTGCTTTCGGAAATCGAAAAACTCCGTCGGGAACTGACGGAGATGAAAAGAGAAAAAGGCGATCTGGAACTTCTGATCGAAACAAACATCGAACACTCTGATTTCATGACAGAAGATTTGCTGAACAAAGTCGAGTCCGCGCTCAGAGAAAGTGAACGGCGGTTCCGGCTCATCTGCGAAACCATACCGGTGCCGATTATGGTCAGCCGAATATCCGACGGCACGATTCTTTACGCTAACGAGCCTGCAAGCAGCCTGCTCGGTCTTCCGATCTCGATGCTGCTGGGCAGAAAGACCGTGGATTTTTTTCTCTACCGTTATCCCGATGAAAGGGAAACATTGCTCAAGACTTTGGAAACGCAGGGTTATGTGAGCAATTACGAACTCCGGGGCAGGAGCGCGGAGGGGAATCTGTTCTGTGTTGTCCTGTCTGCCCAGACCCTGCGCTTCAACGATACGGGCTGTTTGCTGGGCGCATTTTATGATCTGACCGAGCGGAAATCTGCCGAAGAAGAACTTCTGCGTCTGGCAACAGCCGTTGAACACGCTGCGGAAGGCATTCTCATTACAGAAAAAGACGGAACGATCCGATATGTGAATCCGGCTTTCGAGCGGATTACCGGTTATCGGAAAGAAGAGATCAACGCTCAGAATTTCCGTATCATGGATAATACTGAACGTCCTGAAATATTTTATGAAAATATTCGCAATATTATTTTTTCCGGAAATGTGTGGGCGGGTCATATTGTCAACAAAAATAAAAGGGACAAACCCTTTGAACTCGAAGTCACCATTTCGCCCATCAAAGACAAATCCGATCAGATTATCAGCTTTGTTGCGGTGAGCCGTGATGTGACCCATGAAGTCCGTATGGAAAAGCAGTTGCGTCAGGCGCAGAAAATGGAGGCTATCGGCACACTTGCCGGGGGCATTGCCCATGATTTCAACAATATTCTTTCCGGAATCATGGGATATGCGGAATTGGCTTTTTACGGCATTCCGGAAGGCAGCAGAGCGCGAAGTCAGCTTGAAAAAGTGCTGACAGCGTGCAGACGCGCAGCAGATCTGGTCAGACAGATTCTGGCGTTCAGCCGCCAGACCGAACATGAAATGAAACCGGTTTATATGGTCGCGCTTGTCAAAGAAGTTCTCAAACTGCTGCGCGCGTCCCTGCCCGCGACCATAGAAATCCGTCAGAACATCGCGACGCGGTCCGGCATCATCATGGCAGACGCGACGCAGATTCATCAGGTGATCATGAATCTCTGCACCAACGCGGCTCATGCCATGTCTGAAAAAGGGGGCATATTGGAAGTCAACCTGACAGATGTGAAAATCACCGATGTTTCCACTGCATACAAGGATTTGAAACCGGGATTGTATCTGAGCATCAGCGTGAAAGATACCGGGACCGGGATGGAAAACTCGGTCAAAGAAAGAATTTTTGAGCCTTTTTTCACCACAAAAGAGCCGGGAAAAGGCACGGGTATGGGGCTGGCAATGACCCACAGAATTGTCAGAAATCACGGCGGCGCGATTGTTTTTTACAGCGAATCGGGAAAAGGCACTGTTTTTCAGGTGTTTTTTCCTGAAATGGAGAGGACTGTTATAAGAAAAGAGGAATCGCTCTCTGACAGAGCAATGTCGGGAAATGAGCGGATACTTTTTGTTGACGATGAGGAAACGCTGGCGGAACTGGGGCGGGAAGTGTTGGAAACTCTCGGATACAAGGTTGTCACCCGGAAAAGCAGTACGGAAGCGCTGGAGGCTTTCAGCGCCGCGCCTGATGCTTTTGATCTGGTGATTACAGACCAGACCATGCCGAAAATGACAGGTCTGGAATTGGCGGAAAAGCTGCTGGCACTCCGCGCCGACATTCCGATCATTCTGTGTTCGGGATTCAGCGAGGCAATTACCGGCGAAAAGCTGAAACATATCGGTATTTCTGAATTTATGATGAAGCCTTTCACCAAAGATGAAATATCATGCACTATTCGGAAAGCGTTGAGGAAAAAGACAGATGCTTGAATTGCAATGTTTTTTTTTGCCACGAATGACACGAATTTATCACGAATAAAAGAACATGAATTGTTTAAAAAAAATATGAATGAAGACAAATTTCCACGAATAAAAAGATGTTCGTGTTTTATTTTGTTTTTAATTCGTGTGTGTTAATTTGTGAACAATTCGTGTCATTCGTGGCAGAAAAAAAAGAGATTTTGTTTTATGATAAACGGAAAATGTATTATCCGCTCCCACGGCGGTCTGACCAGTTTTTCTCTGAAAGGCTTTCCGCTCCGGCACGGATTCTTTGCGCGCAGCGGCGGGAAAAGTTCGGCACCCTACACTTCGCTGAATACGGCGTATATCACCAAAGACCCGGATGCGCCGTTAAATCGGGAACTGCTGTTTCGCTCGCTCGGCATCGGGCATCAGGCAATCCGCATTCTGAATCCCTGCCACGGGGACCGGATTGTTTTTGAAGATATGTCTTGTGCAGAGGCTGATAACATCGCAAAGGTGCTGATTAAAACCGACGCGGCATTTACGCGTCAGCCGGACACACATTTTCTTGTCAGCACGGCAGACTGCATTCCAGCGCTTTTCACAGATGATGATCTGTCTTTCGCGGGCGTGATGCACTTGGGATGGCGCAATCTTGTCACGGATTTTACCGAAAAAGTGATCGGCGCTTTACTGGAAAATTACGGCGTATCGCCAGAGTCGCTCCGGGTCGGGATCGGTCCCCTGATTTATCCCTGCTGCTATGTGTTCAAAGAACCTGTTCAGAAAGATGATCCTTTCTGGCAGCCTTTTCTCAGAGACTGCGGGGACGGAAACTGCGGCATTGATCTGGCATCGGCATTTAAGGCAAAACTGACGCGCTGCGGGATTCCGGCAGAAAAGATTGCGGAATCTGGCATCTGCACGGCCTGTGAAAACAAGTTCTTTTTTTCCTGTTACAAAGAGGGATATGTTTCAGGAAGATTTCCCACGCTGCTGAGTTTTCAAAGCATTTAAATTTTCCTCGTTACAAGGCTCTGCCTTGTAACGCATGATATGAGGCTCTGCCTCATTCCGGCTGCGGCAGAGCCGCTTAAACCTGTGTTACGAGGCAGAGCCTCGTAACAAGATTGAAACACAGCATCACAGATGCAAAATATTTACAGGAGGAATTATGAGCAAAAAAATTGTTGTTCTGGCAATGGCGGCGATGATGTTTGCCTGTTTTTCCGGTATGTTGTCCAACGGAGAGGCAAACGCTGCGGATAAATTCCGCATCGCGTGGTCACACTACACCGGCTGGGAGCCTTGGGAATTTGCCCGGCACAGCGGCATTTTGGACAAATGGGCAAAGGCAAACGGCATTGAAATCCAATTGGATTTGATCAACGACTATATCGAAAGCATCAACCTTTACACCGCCGGCACTTATCAGGGCTGTGTCATGACCAACATGGACGCGCTGACCATTCCGGCGGTCGGCGGCGTGGATTCCACCGCGCTGATTGTCGGCGATTTTTCCAACGGCAATGACG
>DZCT01000035.1 GCA_022736535.1 Desulfatirhabdium butyrativorans
GATCCGCCCGAACTCACGAATTATTCGCTTTCTTTGCAGGATGCGAAAGGCGGGTAAGAAATTCGTGTGACGGTTCGGGCTGAAGATGCCAGCGACCTTGTAAAGGCATCGCCCTTTGTGATACAAATCGGAGACCGGACATACAAAGGCTACATGACACGCTCCGGTGCAAAAAAGGAATATGCCGGTTCTTTCCGTGTGCCGAACCATGTCAAAGGCAAGGTGAAATTGAAAAGCGTCACCTTATCGGATTACATCGGGAATGAACAGGAGGCGGTAGTAAGTGAGAAGTGAGAAATAAAGGACTGAGTGCTGAGGACTCAGCACTCAGCACTCATCCCTCAGCACTGAGGACTCAGCACTTCTGTTTCTCAATTCTCAATTAAAAAGGTGCTTATGAAACGAAAAACATTTTTACTGATTCTCTTTTTATTTTACTCGTTCACGGTTTCCGCTTATGAGACGACTTATATGGTCACTTACGGTCCCAACGCGGGGACAATTGAGGGAGACGACGACTTTTTACAAGTCATTTTTATCCGTATTCCTGAGCAGGCGGATTCAAAAGCCGGAGACGCGGTTTTTCTGCGTATTTTCGATGCGGACTGCGGGGGCTTGCTGGATGCCCGATATTTCAAAGAATGGAACACCCGCACCCGGTTCCGGCTCTTCGGCGGAAAAGGCGCGTACAGCCTTCCGGGTTTGAAGAACGCCTGTCCCTCCCAAGCGGATATATCTGCCGGAGACCTGATTGCAGATGAGACATTCGGCGAAGATGCCTTTCGCGACAATCGCTGGTATTCTTTTGCCGAAACCGCTTTGGACAAAGGCGAAAAAGCAGATCATTTCAGATATTTCAAGCTCATTGTCGAAGGAACGGAAGGCGATGACGGCAACCGCTTTCTGATTGCGGCAAGCCGCGAATCCCGGCGCAATATCTCTTTTCCCGGAACGGAGATCTTCAGTTTTGCGCCGACCATTCACCTGCCGCGAGACGATGTTTTTGCGGAAATCCGCTTTGTCGTACCCGCAGATATTGGGCAAGTGACTGTAAACAATTTTGATCTTGCCAAAGCTTTCATCGGCTTGGATACGGCTTTTCGGGCAAATCTTCCCATAGAAACATCCGGTCAGAACAAATGGGCAAAAACAACCGTTCAGTTAGACAAAAACGAGACCGGACGGGCAGTTGCGATCCGCTTTGCCGGCGGCGAGGAAATGCCCAATGACGCCACTTTCTATGTGAGCGACGACAAGGATCATTTTCTTCCGATTCAGCTTCCCGTATTGCTCCAAAAGCCGAATGAACGCCCAGCGCCCCGCATCAAACTCGAATTGCTTGCAGATTGCAGCGACTTTCTTTTTGACGGCTCTGAAACCCTTGATCCCGAAGGTGATCCGCTTCGTTTTTTCTGGAATTTCGGCGACGGCGCGGAAGGCGAAGGAATGCGCATCACTCACCGATATGAAAACCCCGGCAAATACGAAGCTTCTGTCATCATTGAAGATAACTGCGGACAGGTGAATAACTGCATCATTCATCGCTTTGCTGTTGCCGTCAATCATCCGCCGAAAGCCGATGCGGGTCCCGATGCAGTTGCCTCGCCGGGTGAAAAACTGAATTTTGACGGGTCATTATCTTCAGATGCTGACGGAAAAATCGTCAATTACTACTGGGATTTCGGTGACGGAAACAAAGCCCATGGCGCAACGGTTCAGCATATTTTCCGGCATCCTGATTTCTACACAGTCTCGCTGCGGGTAGAAGACAATTCCGGAACTTCCTGCAATTTTGCCGTTGATGAATGTGAAGTCTGGATCAATGCAAGCCCTGCGCTTGACATCGGCGGGGACAGAATCGCTTCTGTGGGCGAAGAGATTTCCTTCAGCGGAGAAAATGCAGGCGACAGCGACGGAAAAATCATTGCTTATGAATGGGACCTCGGCGACGGCTCAGACAAAAAAACCGATAAAAATATCGTCCATGCCTATGAAATACCCGGAATTTATAAAGTAAAATTGAAGGTTACGGACAACTCCGAAGCCAAAAACCGTTTTGCCTCGGATACGCTGAAAGTTTTCGTAAATGATCCGCCGGTTGCGGACGCGGGCGGCGACTACAAGGGCGCAGCAAAAGAGGATATTACTTTTGACGGCTCACGCTCTTCTGACCCGGACGGAAAGCTGACTGAATTTGAATGGGATTTCGGGGACGGCAGCACGGCGCAGGGCGCAACCGTCAAACATGCTTATCAGAAACCCGGCACATACCGGGTCACGCTGACCGTGAAAGATGACTCGGGTTCTGCTTCTGATACGGCTCAGGATGAGACAACAGCGGTCATTAATTATCCGCCGGTTGCCGAGGCGGGTACCGACCAATGGGTGACGAGCAGCGAAGTGCATTTTGACGGGAGCAAGTCCGAAGACCCTGACGGTGAAATTATTGAATATCTGTGGGATTTCGGCGACGGCGCAGCAGGGAGAGGCATTTCGCCGATTCACGTGTATCAGAATCCCGGCACTTACACGGTGCGCCTCACCGTGACAGACAATTCCGGAACGTCCTCAAGCCGGACTTCCGATGAACTGACCGTGACTGTGAACCATCTGCCCATTGCGGACGCGGGACCTGACCGGATTGCGGTTCCCGGACAGTCTCTTGTGTTTGACGGCTCCGGTTCGGTTGATCCGGACGGCGAAATCAAAACATATCAATGGAATTTCGGGGACGGAAGCAAAGCGGATGGCGCAACTGTCACGCACCGTTATGAAAAATCAGGGACATTCAATGTGCTTTTGACGGTTTACGACAATTCGGGACACGAGGGCGCGGCGAGTTTCGACAACGCGACAGTAACCGTCAATGAAGCCCCTGTCGCGCTTGCGCTTGTCCGAATATCAGACCGCCAATCTGGGATTCGCAACATTGTCTCTCCCGGCGAGAAAGTCATTTTTGACGGAAAACAGTCTGATGATCCTGACGGAAAAATTGTTTCTTATCAGTGGGATGTGTTCAAAAACTCAAAATCGGAAATTCGCAGTTCAAATCCGAGTTTTGACTTCCGCTTTTCAGCGCCCGGGGTTTATACCGCAACACTGACGGTTACGGACAACAGCCGTGTGGAAAATTCCACGGCTCAGGATACGGTTTCTGTACGAGTCAATCATCAGCCGGTCGCGGACGCGGGAAAAGACATTCATAGCAATGAAAGAACTGTGAAGTTGGACGGTTCCGCTTCCTCTGACACAGACGGCGATCCCCTGATTCACTTGTGGGATTTCGGAGACGGAACGCCTCCGAAAAGAGGCGAAAAAGTCTTTCACACCTACGCCAAAGGCGGCGCTTATCCGGTGATTCTCACGGTGGATGACGGAACCGGACTTGACAATTCTCAGGCAAGGTCTTCGATTCGGGTGAAAATCAACGATGCGCCCGTTGCCGACGCGGGAGAAGACAGAACCGTCTGCGCGGGAAAAATCGTCATTTTTGACGGGTCCCGCTCGGTTGATCCTGAAGGCGGTCTGATGAAATATCACTGGGATTTCGGGGACGGCACGACCGCAGATGTCGTGAATCCCACAAAAACTTTCGAGCGCGGGGGCGTGTATCCGGTCACGCTCACTGTGAAAGATGACTCGGGATTGGAAGGCGGCGATGCGGGAACTGCTCAGATTGTCATAAAAGTGGTGGAATCTCCCAGAGCCGAGGCGGGGCCGGATCAGAGCGCGTGCGCGGGGACGATTGTGCAGTTTGACGGGAGCAAATCTAAAGACTTGGACGGTCTGGTGAACCATTTTGAGTGGGATTTCGGAGACGGCACGCTGGGCGGCGGTCCCAATCCTATCCATGTTTATCCCAAAGCCGGAGCATACAGGGTGATTCTGATGATTACCGGAGACCGTATCAGCGACTGCGATAATACAGATGAAGATGAAATGATTGTAAATGTTTACGAAGCGCCGAGCGCGGAATTTACCTGCCCCGCGATGGCAGAAAAAGGCAAACCCGTAATTTTTGAATTGAGAAATGAAGAATTGAAAAGTGAGAAATCAGTTCTCAATTCTCAATTCTCAATTCTCAATTCCCGCTGGGATTTCGGGGACGGCGGTCACGGAGAGGGAAACAGAGTTGAGCATACTTTTGTCAAATCAGGGAATTATGTTGTCACGCTGACGGTCAGAACAGACGCGAAAACAGACTGCAACACGAGTTCGCTTCAAAAGCGGATCACGATTAATGAGCCGCCGGTTGCCGCGGCAGGCGAAGACTGTCAGACAGGCGTAAACCAGATCGTGATCTTTGACGGGTCTGCATCCAAAGATGAAGACGGCGTTATCTCATCGTATTCATGGGATTTCGGCGACGGACAGACCGGCAGGGGCGTGAGGGTGAGACATCAATATCAGCGTTCCGGCAAATACAAAGCCACGCTGACGGTCACGGACAACACCAATCTCTCCAACAACAGCGCAAGCGACACGCTGACGGTCACGGTCAATTCATCGCCCAAGCCGATTGTCTCTATCGGAGAATCCCCGGAGACAATCGCCGATGTTCAATCATCAGGCGCGTCTGTGTGTCCGGGAAAAGAAGTCATTCTGAGCGCAAAAAATTCTCTTGACCCGGACGGCGAAATCATTTCATATTCATGGAATTTCGGGGACGGCAGCGCGCCGAAAAAGGGACAGGAAGTAAAGCATACATGGCGTTCTGCCGGAACGTATTCGCTGGTGCTGGAAGTTGATGACGGGACCGAGCTGAACAACAGCAGGGCGCAGGCTTCGCTTATCATTACAGCGAATCATCCGCCGATTGCCGATGGCGGCGCAGACCGCATCGTGTCGCCTGATGAAGACGTCCGCTTTGACGCGTCCGCAAGCAAAGATCGGGACGGCAAGCTGACCGGCTTTCAGTGGGATTTCGGAGACGGGAGCAAAGCTCAGGGCGCAACTGCTGTTCATCGTTATCAAAAACCCGGAAAATATCTCGTCAAACTGAGG
The DNA here is from genome assembly GCA_022736535.1 of Desulfatirhabdium butyrativorans. Lineage (GTDB taxonomy): Bacteria > Desulfobacterota > Desulfobacteria > Desulfobacterales > JAIFKL01 > JAIFKL01. The sequence continues at coordinate 5,005 of DZCT01000035.1, forward strand.
GTTACAGATGATTCCGGTACGACATGCAGCACTGTTGAAGATGTTGTCAATGTTCGGGTGAATGCCTCGCCGGTTGCGGATGCAGGCAAAGATCGGGAAGCGTATATCGGCGAAGCAAACGACGCGCTTGTGTTTGACGCGACCGGCTCCAGCGACTCTGACGGCGATCCGCTGATATTTTATTGGGATTTCGGGGACGGCGAAAAAGCGCAGGGCGCGAGCGTTATTCATCGTTATCAGAAGCCCGGAAAATACACTGTCACCCTGAAAGCGGATGACGGCACCAAATTGAAATCGGGCATTGCTCAGGATCAGGTAACGGTTCAGGTTCGGCAAAGAAGATAATGTTCGCCACGAATTTACACGAATTGTTTCACGAACCGAAGAACACGAATTAGTCTCGTTCCCACGCAAGCCTTCCGGAGTGCTGAAATGAGCGAAGCGAATTTTAGCAAGTAATTAGTGCTAAAATTTCATTTCAGCACTCCGGAAGGACGGACGCGGAGCGTGGGAACGAGACTAAGCTCGTAACTCATATTTTATTAAAAATTCGTGTACTTCAGTTCGTGAAAGCTATCTTATAAGATGGGTCGTGTCCATTCGTGGTAAAAAAAATACCACCCACTTAACACAGAGAAACCAATGAAAAAACTTGCCAAAGAAACGGAAATTGTTCACGGAATTCATACAGTCCATCACACGTCCATGGACCTCGTGCCGCCGATTCACATGACCTCCACATTCAAATTTAAAAGTGCGGATCACGGCGCGGGCATCTTTCAAGGGACGGAGCAGGGCTACGTTTATACACGCATATCCAACCCAACCGTTGACCTGCTTCAGGAAAAAATGGCGGTTCTCGAACACGGCCAAGCCGCGATTGCCACGTCATCAGGAATGTCGGCAATCGCCTCGACCGCGCTGAGTCTCGCAAAGCCCGGAGACAATTTCGTGGCTTGCAGCACGATTTACGGCGGGACCTTCGCTTTTTTCAACAAGCATCTGAGAGACCTTTCAATCGAGCCGCGTTTTCTTGCCCCTGCCACCTGCTACGCCGCGCAGGAAATCGAGAAACGCATTGACAGTAAAACCCGTTTTCTTTATACGGAAACACCGTCAAATCCCACGCTCGATATTGTGGATATTGAACTCTGGGCGGCAATTGCCGGAAAGCACAAGATTCCGCTCATTCTCGACAATACTTTTGCCTCTCCCTATCTTCAGAATCCGCTGCTGCTCGGCGCGGATATTGTGATTCACTCCGCGACAAAATATCTCAGCGGTCACGGCGATATTATCGGCGGCATCATTGTCAGCAGCAAAGATATGATTGCGCATATCAAAGAGGCTTATGTGACGCATTACGGACCCATTATGAGTCCTTTCAATGCTTGGCTTTTTCTGCGGGGCATCAAAACCCTTGCGCTGCGAATGGAAAAGCATTCTGACAATGCCCTGAAAATTGCTCAATGGCTTCAACAGCATCCGAATATAAAAAGAGTTTATTATCCGGGTCTTGCCTCTCATCAGGGTCATGCAACCGCTGCCCGGCAGATGAAAAAATTCGGCGGCATGATGGCGTTTGAAGTCAAAGGCGGAGTGGAAGCAGGGAAAAAAGTGATGAACACGGTGGAACTCTGCACGCTGGCGGTAAGTCTCGGAGATTGCGAAACACTGATTCAGCATCCGGCTTCAATGACGCATTCCACCTACACGCCGGAAGAGCGGAAACATGCCGGTATAACAGACGGACTGATCCGGCTTTCCGTGGGCATCGAAAACGCAGATGATATTATCGCGGATCTGAACAATGCCTTGGCGTAAAAAAATTGAGAAATGAAAAAGTGAGAATTGAGAAATAGCAAGTGTTCAATTCTCAATTCTCAATTCTCAATTTCAGGAGTGTAACCATGCGTATTTATGCGGTTGCCGATATTCACGGCAGAAGAGAACGAGTCGAGATGATTCGGAGAAATGTATTCAAATTCAAGCCCGATGTCTTAGTCGTTGCGGGTGACATTATCACTTTTTTCGGCGCGGGTCCGGTTTTTGACAAACTGAACGACATGTCGGTCCCGGTGCTGGCGATACGTGGAAACAGCGATCCTTCGGGAATGGAAAGGCTGATGGAGAAATATCCGAATATCTCATCGCTTCATCTCAGACAGATCACCGTGAACGGCGTTTCTTTTGCGGGCGCAAGCGGCACACTGCCGATTCCCTTCCGCTCACGGATATGTCTCTTTGAAGAGCAGATAATAGACAAGCTTGAACCGCTTGCAGAAAACGCTTCGGTGTTAGTCATTCATCCGCCGCCCTACGGCACTTTGGATGAGGTCGGCGGGAAATTTCACGCGGGTTCCAAGGGATTGAATGATTTCATTTTGCGGCGTCAGCCTGAGCTGCTGATTTGCGGGCATATCCATGAAAGACCCGGCGCGGCATTTGTCGGCAAAACAACAGTCGTCAATTGCAGCATCGGCAGGACAGGACAAGGCGCGATGATTGAATTGGACAAGGGGCTGAAAACAAATGTAAATTTCCTGTAATACCGTAGGGCGGACAAAGCGAAGAGCGTCCGCCCTACGGAGCGCCAAAAAATTGTTACGGAGGAAAAATGAAGTCTATTTTCAGGAAAAAAAATGGTATCCTGTGCTTTGCGTTTTTCTGCTTTCTATGCGCCGGAAATCCGGAAAATCTCCATGCGGAAAAATGGGATGATTTGCAGAAATTTATCGGAAATCGGGATGCGGTGCTGATCGCCGACCCGGAAGGGAACATTCTTTTCTCCGAAAATGCGGATGAGAAGCTGATCCCGGCGTCCACATTGAAAATACTGACATCGCTCACCGCAATTCACCATTTGGGAAACGATTTCAGATTTGTCACCGAATTTTACACCGACAGCCGTTCCAATCTGAAGATAAAAGGCTACGGCGACCCGCTGCTCATATCGGAAGCGGTTGCGGAAATATGCAAAACATTGGCGACAAAAATCAGCTCATTCAATGATCTGATTTTGGATCACTCCTATTTTGATCCCATTGACATTCCGGGGGTGACTTCCACGCTGAACCCCTACGATGCGCCCAACGGCGCATTATGCGTCAATTTCAACACCGTTTCTTTCAAGCGGGAAAACGGCGGCTATATCAGCGCAGAGCCTCAGACGCCGCTGCTGCCTTTTGCATTAAAAAAGATAGTAAAATATGGGCGTAACAGTGAAAGAGTCATCTTTTCTCAGGAACAGGATGAAATCACGCTTTACGCAGGACATCTCTTTCAATATTTTATGCAAAAAGAAGGGATTGCATCAAAAGGGAATATTCGGATCGGAAAAGTTGACGAAGACAGGGATCCGCTTGTTTACAGATATGTTTCACGTTTCTCAATGGAAGAAGTCATTTCAAAACTGCTTGAATATTCAAATAATTTTATTGCGAACCAAACGCTTGTCGCTGCCGGCGCCCAAATTTACGGTCCCCCCGGCGCCTTGGAAAAAGGCATTCGGGCAGCGTCTGCCTATTTAGATATTCTGAATGCGGAAGACATAAAAATTGTGGAAGGATCCGGAATTTCAAGAGAAAACAGAATTTCCGCCCAATCGCTGTGCAGACTTCTCAAAGCATTTGAGCCTTACCGGCATCTGATGCGTCACGAGGGCAGACAATTCTATAAAACCGGAAGTCTTACGGGCGTAAAAACAAGGGCAGGCTATATTGAAAAGGGAAAAGGGGAATTTTACCGTTTTGTGGTGATGATTAACAGTTCCGGGAAAACAACGGATGCGATTATGTCGAAAATTCTTCGGAAGTTACCGTGAAATTTAGCCACGAATGAACACGGATTGGTAGTGGTGCAGAAGAGGTGATTGCAGGGTGTCATTCTGAGCGGAGCGAAGAATCTGCTATTATAACAGTATTTTATAGAAACAGAGATTCTTCACTTCGTTCAGAATGACATAAAAGCAGAACGGCCCGGGTTAAAACAGACAAACCCGTTTTACTGAGATTCTTCGCTACGCTCAGAATGACAGTGAGAGGGTTCATCACCTCTTCTGCACCACTACCAAAATGAGAATTGTTCGTGTTCATTCGTGGCTAAAGATAGCGCAATCCGTACTTTTTCATCCTTCTGTCCAGAGAACTCCATGACATATTTAATAATTCCGAAGTCTTTGTCTTGTTATAGCCTGTTCTTCTCAATGCCTCACAAATCAGATATTGTTCAACCTGCAATAAGTCAAATTTGTTTTCAAAGCTGATATTGTAATAAGGACAGGCACTGTTGCTGCACTGAGGAACCTGATCGCCGCCGCGTTTCAGCGCGGTGAAGTGCTTTTCTTTCAACACGCCGTCATCACAGAGAATAACTGCCATTTCAGTCATGTTTTTCAATTCTCTCACATTGCCGGAAAAAGGATGTTTTTTTAACTTTTCTACCACTTCGGGAGCGATTTTCTCTATCCGCTTATTCAGCGATCCGGAATAAAAATTCGCATAATATTTCAGCAGCAGCGGAATGTCTTCTGTCCGGTCTCTCAGCGGCGGAATGTGAATAAAAAAAGCATTGAGCCGGTAATACAAATCCTGCCGGAACTGAGATTCCTGAATATGTTTTTCCATATTTCTGTTGGTCGCGGACAGAATCCTCACATCAACGGGAATCTCACGGTTTGAACCCACTCTGCGGATTTTTTTGTCTTCAAGCACTCTGAGAAGTTTTGACTGAAGCAGCAGAGGCATATCGCCGATTTCATCCAAAAATAATGTGCCTTTATGCGCCGCCTCAAACCAGCCGGTTTTTTCCTCTGTCGCGCCGGTAAATGCCCCTTTTTCATGCCCGAAGAGTTCGCTTTCAAACAGCTCCGAAGGAATGGCGGAACAGTTTGCCGCATAAAAGTAATGAGAACTTCGCCGGCTGAGATAATGAATGCCTCTGGCGACCAATTCCTTGCCGGTTCCGCTTTCTCCTGTGATTAAGACCGGCGTGTTGTCGGCTTCTGCCGCCTTTTGCATCATCGCCATAAGAGATTTGACGGCATTGCTTTCACCGACAATCTGATGCTCGACCCTGTTCCGAAGCTCTTTGGAAACCAATTCATAATGTTTCTGAACGGTTTTCAGCTTCTGATTTAACTCGACAAATTTTCTTGTTCTTTCAATGGCATTCTGTATGTCCACCAGCCGGAAAGGTTTGTTGAAAAAGTCGGAAACGCCTGCCCGCATGGCTTCAATGACTTTTTCCATATCCCCGTGGCCCGTTATCATAATGACTTCAATATCCGGAAATCGGCTTTTCACCCGCTTCAGCACTTCCAGCCCGTTCATTTCAGGAAGATTGATGTCCAAAATCATAATGTCTGTTTCATTTTTATCAAGGATTTCAAAAGCCTGAGACGGTATGAAAGACTCAAATACCATGTAGTCAAGGTCCTGAAAGAATGTTTTCAGTTCAAAAACAATCCGCTCGGAATCGTCAAGAATGAGTATTTTGAGTTTGTTCATGGCAGACAGAATCACAAACTAAGTTTCTTTAAGAAACTTAGTTTGTTGAGCAATTTTCGGAAGCGAAATCTTTATTTTTGAATATTCACCGGCTTTGCTCTGAACGCTTATTTCTCCCCTCATCTCTTTTACAATGCCGTAAGTGATGGAAAGCCCCAGACCCGTGCCTTTATCCGGGCTTTTGGTGGTGAAAAAAGGTTCAAACAGCTTTTCCATATCTTCTTCGGAAATACCTTTTCCGTTGTCTTCGACTTCAAGACAAATTTTTTCTGTATCCTGACAGGTTCTGATTTTAATCAGTTTTGCTTCTGACCCGCTTTTGTCTTCCAGCGCATCTTTGGAATTTGAAAGCAGATTCAGCAATGCCTGTTCAAGTTTATACTTGTTTCCGACAACAGGCGCGATATTTTCTTCTAATTCCAATGATAATTTGATGTTGTGATTCTCATACTGTTTGCCGACCATCAGCAGCGCGTTTTCAACCACTTCCTTAATGTCAACATTTTCCAGAAAAACAGACTGCTGTTCCCGGGAAAAGATTCTGATATGCTCGATAATATGTTTGATTCGATCAACATCCTGAAGGAGAAATTCGCATTCCTGCTTGAGATAATCCTTGTCTATCCGTTTCTTCATGCTTCTCAGAAGAATATTCTCAACTCCCATGGCAATGCCGGCAAGAGGCTGATTGATTTCATGGGCAATGCCTGCGGCGACTCTGCCCAAAGATTCCAGTTTCGATTTCTGAATCAGCAACTGCTCCTGTTTACGTCGTTTTTCCAATTCTTCATGAACAAGCTGTTCAAGATTTTTCTTGTTTTCCCGCAATGCCCGCTCGGACTGTCTGAGCTTTAAATGCGTTCTCACCCGCGCCAGCAGCTCGTCTTTTTGAAAAGGCTTGGTGATGTAGTCAACCGCGCCGAGTTCAAAGCCTCTCACAATCGCCTCGGACTCGGTTTTTGCCGTCAGAAAAATAATCGGAATATCAGCAGTTTCAGGAGAAGATTTTAAGACTTCGCAGACCTCGAATCCGTTCATTCCGGACATGATAATATCCAGGAGAATCAGATCCGGCTTCACTCTGCGGGTGACGGCAACAGCCTGATTTCCGTTGGTGGCAAAGAGAAATTTATAAACTTTATCTTCATTGAGTATTTCCCTTATCATCTGTATATTGATGGAAACATCATCCACAATCAGAATCACATTGTCTTCATTCTTCATTCATTTTTGTCTCTTGTGCCGAAGCAGTGCTTTGTCAAGTTTGATTTTGTGTGCGGAAATCTCCGGTGGGCAGCAGGCTGCCCACCCTACAACTCATATTTTCAAGCTTGACAAAATAATCGTGCGATTTTGCAAATCGCATCAGAAGCGAATTGAAAATTCGCTCTACAGAAACGGAAATCCCGCAGAAGCAGTGCGCCCGGCTAAAAACAGACCAAATCGCATCAGAAGCGAATTGAAAATTCGCTCTACGGAAATTCCACCGCAATTCGGGGAATCCGCTTTGAAATGCCGGTCACAATTTCATAGTTGATGGTGCCGAGTTTTTCGGCAAGTTCATCGGCTGTGATTTCCTCATTGCCCTGTGCGCCGATAATCACAACCTCATCTCCCAGCCCGACCCTTCCCCGCAGTGCGGTCACGTCAATCAGCGACTGATCCATGCAGATTCGTCCCACCTGCGGACAGCGCAGGCCGTGAATCAGCACTTCCATTTTGCCGGAAAGAAGGCGGCTGATCCCGTCGCCGTATCCCAGCGGAATCGTGGCAATCAGCGAGTCTTTGTCTGTATGAAATGTGTGTCCGTAACTCAGACCGGTTCCTGCCGGAACTTCTTTCAGAAACGTAATGCGGCTTTTCCATGTCAGCACCGGTTTCAGTTCGTTGACTAAGGGATTCTGCATGGAAAGAGAGGGCTTCAGACCGAAGACGGAAATGCCGGGACGCGCTGCATCAAAACCCGCTTCCGGCAGATCGAAAATTGCCGCGCTGTTTGCAAGATGATATGTCTGAATGCCGTATTTCTGAGATGCTTTTTTGATCTGCCGGAAAATTTCAATCTGTCGGAGGGAAAAGGATTTGTCTGCTTCGTCGGCGCGGGGGAAATGGCTCATAATTCCTTTTACAAAAATACCGGGCAGATCACGGCATCGTCTTAAAAAATCAGTCACTTCATGGGGCTGAATGCCCACTCTTCCCATGCCGGTATCCACTTTGAGATGCACGGCAATCTGTTTTCGGAATTTTGAGGCTGCAAGGGAAAGACTTTCGATCATCTCAACAGTGCAGACAGCCGGTTCAAATCCGTATTCGACAATAGATTCGCTGTGTTCCGGCAGCATCGCGGACAGCACGATAAAAGTTGCTTTCAGTCCTGCTTCTGACAGTTCGACCGCTTCAAAGCCGTGAGCCACACACAGGGTTTTATAACCCAGACGGATGAGATGGCTGCCGATGATGTCTGCTCCGTGTCCGTAAGCATTCGCCTTGACCGCCGGCCACAGGGGACGGTCTCCGGCTGATTCCTGAAGCAGTTTCATGTTGCGGGTCAAATGATCAAGGCGGAGAAAAATTTGTGTGGAATGTATCATAAAGGGGTTTGGGGTCAGGGGTTCGGGGTGAGAGGCTGTCGGCTGAATGCCGACAGCAATTTTTGCCACGCAAAGCCGAGATTAGCGTTTTGAAAACTGAAAACGGGCTCTGGCGCCTTTCTGACCGTATTTTTTCCGCTCTTTGACTCTGGGATCCCGTTTGACGAAACCGGCCCGTTTGAGCGCCTGTCTGAGGCCAGGGTTCATTATCATCAGCGCTTTGGTAATGCTGTGCCGAATCGCGCCGACCTGCCCTGCAAATCCTCCCCCGGTCACCTTGATCTTTATATCATAGGCGCCGAAGGTGTTGGTAAGCGTAAGGGGCTGCGTCATAATGATTTTTGCGGATTCAACCGAAAAATATTCTTCCACGGGCCGTTCATTGATAATGATCTGACCCTTTCCGGGTTTCAGCCACGTTCTGGCAATCGCGGTCTTTCGTTTTCCGGTAGCGTAATAAATCGTTTCTTTTTCCATGGTCTGTTTTTGTTCCACACCGATACATTTCTGCTAACAAACATTTCTGGTTATTAACAGATGCACACCCAGCTTTTAACTGAGTGAGGGGGGTACTCCCAAAGCACGGGGAAAGATTCCCCGTGCGCCTTTGCCTCTGTGCCCTTGGTTTTCGGGACTTTTTTTCAGCGTGTTAAAGTGGGAAAACACGAAAATGACATTTTCTGTTATTTCCGTGTTCTCAAAATAAAAAGAAACTGTATTTTTCTATCTGACAAATACAGTTTCTTCCAAAGAAAATTCTCTGCCTTATACTTCCAGAACTTCAGGCTGCTGCGCCTCATGCGGATGCTTATCCCCCACATAGACTTTCAGCTTTTTGAAAAGTTTCCTTCCCAGCTTGTTTTTGGGCAGCATTCCTTTTACCGCAAAACGGATGACATCTTCAGGTTTCTGTTCCAAGAGTTTCTTGGCAGTCATCTCTTTGAGTCCGCCGATGTAGCCGGTGTGCCGATAATAAATTTTCTTTTCCAGTTTTTTGCCGGTAAAGACGATTTTATCAGCGTTTAAAACAATCACACTGTCACCCATATCCTCATGGGGAGTGTATAAAGGGTTGTGTTTTCCTCTGATCCGGGAGGCGATTGCTGTCGCAAGCCTCCCCAGAATTTTGCCTTCAGCATCAACAACCCACCATTTGCCCGGATTATCCGAGCTTTTTGCACTGTACGTGTATTTTTTCATTGTGTCTGCAACTCCTGTTCATAAATAGAATCCTATTTTTTAAAATAAAAGACAGGCTTATGTCAAGAAAAAAAAATTTTTTCTCTGAAAAGAGCAGGCGGAATTGACATCGCTGCTGTTTTTTATGTATAATTTCAAACAGATTCTGTTTTTTTCGCAAAGACAGCGCATCTCTGCCGGTAAAGCAGACTTGACACCGAGACTGATTCCCCTTTTGAAGGCAGGGCTGTCAAGTTGGAGACCCGTCCCCGCCGTCTGCTTTGAAACCGGTTTCACATTCCTGATTGAAAATTTTCGCCCTCCCTCCTTGACAATTTTCCTGTGAACGTGCATAAAGAGATTCGTGAAATCCTGATAACACTTCGGCAGGATTATTATTTCTTTTATAAACCGCTTACGGAGAAAAAACAAATGGAAACGACTCAAGCCGTCATTCTCGGTATTGTTCAGGGGCTTACGGAATTTCTGCCCATCAGCAGTTCCGGGCATCTGGTACTTTTTCAGCATCTTTTCGGGCTGACAGAGCCTGAACTTTTTTTTGACATCAGCGTACACGCAGGAACGCTTGTGGCTGTCATCATTTTCTTTCGGAAAGACCTTTGGGCAATCATTGTATCTGTCATTCATTTCCTGTCTCTGTGGATAAAAAAGCAGGCATCATTCAATGATATTCAGGAAAATCCCGATGTCAAAATGGCTTTTCTGATTATTATCGGCTCTGTTCCCACCGGCATTATCGGGCTTCTGTTCAAACAGATTGCAGAAGATTTGTTTTCTTCGGTCTTTATTGTGGGCTTTACGCTGCTTATCACAGGGCTGCTGTTGTGGATGACCCGCAGATTCAAAGCCGTCGGAAGAGACATTATCGGCTTTTCCGTAAAAGACGCGCTGATTATCGGCGTGGTGCAGGGCATTGCCATAACGCCGGGCATTTCACGCTCCGGCTCCACGATAGCGACAGGGATTATGCTGGGCTTGAGCCGGGAAATGGCGGCAAGGTATTCTTTTCTGCTGTCCATTCCCGCGATTGTGGGCGCGGAAATTCTGAGTTTGAAAGACATGTCATTTCAGGCGATTGACAATGCCGTGATTTTCGGCACAGTTACAGCGGGCATTGTGGGATATTTTTCGCTGACGCTCTTGGTCTATATCGTCAAAAAAGGTCAACTGCATATCTTTTCGCCCTATTGCTGGGCAGTGGGAATTGTTACGTTAATTTTGGGCAGCGGCATCATTTAAATCGCAGCCTTCGGAATGAAATCGTAGGGGTGCCGCCGCCGGCGGTGCCTACAGAAGACCAATCGCAAAAAAAAAAGGAGAAAAAAACATAAATGAATCCGGGAATTTTCAGAGAATATGACATCCGGGGCATTGCCGGGGAAGACATGACAGAACAGGATGTTCTGCTCATCGGAAAGGGCATTGCCACATTTCTGAAGCAGCAGGGCTGTTCAAAGCTTATCGTGGGCAGGGATTGCAGAAGCACCTCCGACTTATACGCGGAAAAAATCATCGAAGGGCTGATGTCCGCAGGATGCGATGTGACTGAAATCGGCGTCTGTCCCACGCCCGTGTTTTATTTTGCCATCAGACATCTGAAAAAAGACGGGGGCGTGATGGTGACGGCAAGCCATAATCCCAAAGAATACAACGGGTTTAAAATTTGCAGCGGATCAGATTCGGTTCACGGAAAAGACCTTCAGAAAATTCTCGGCATCATTCAGGCAAAAGCCTTTGTTCAGGGAAGCGGCGCAATTCGCTCAAGCCATGATATAGGTCCCGCATACCGGGAATTTATGGAAAAAAACATTCATATCCCCAGACCGCTCCGGGTGGGAGTGGACGCGGGGAACGGAACCGCAGGACCCGTGGCGGTGCCAATACTGAAAGCCCTCGGATGCGAAGTTCACGATATTTTCTGCGACATGGACGGAACTTTCCCGAATCACGAAGCAGACCCCACCGTGCTGAAAAACATGCAGTCCCTTATCGCAATGGTCAGAGAAAAGAAATTGGACCTGGGCATCGGCTATGACGGAGACGGGGACCGCATCGGCGTTGCGGATGAAAAAGGAAATATTGTTTTCGGCGACAAACTCATCATCATTTTTGCGAGAGAAATTTTGTCGAGAAAGCCCGGCGCAACTTTCATAAGTGAAGTGAAATGTTCCAAAACCATGTATGACGATATTGAAAAGCACGGCGGCAGGGCGGTGATGTGGCGGACCGGACATTCGCTCATCAAGCACAAGATGAAAATTGAGAAAGCGGAATTGGCAGGCGAGATGAGCGGACATATCTTTTTTGCCGACCGATATTTCGGATATGACGATGCGATTTACGCCTCCTGCCGACTGCTGGAAATTCTCTCTGTTACAGGAAAAACCCTGTCCGAACTTCTGGCAGATGTTCCGCAGACTTACAGCACGCCGGAAATCCGTGTGGAATGTCCGGATGAGAAAAAATTTGCTGTCGTGGAAAAAGTGACAGAATATTTCCGAAAACATTACAATATCATTGACATTGACGGCGTGCGGGTTCTGTTTGATGACGGATGGGGACTTGTGCGCGCCTCCAACACCCAGCCCGTGCTGGTGCTGCGCTTTGAGGCAATGTCGGAACAGCGGCTTTCGGAAATAAGAAATCTTGTGGAATCGGTGCTTGGGGATATTGAGAAACAGGTGCCAGTGAAGAGGTGATGAATTCTGTCCCTGTCATTCTGAGCCGCAGCCCTGAGCGTAGTGAAGGGTCAGCGAAGGGGCAGCGAAGAATATGCTGTTATAACAGCAGAGACGCAAAATTTTGCGCCTCTGCTGCTCCGATCAGATGCCCAATAAGGACTTCAGCAATTCATAAACTTACCCCTGATATGTTAGCTCAGTCCCGGGTCATTGCCAAAGGCAGGCACATCCGCGACCTGAATCGTCTGCTTGAAACCTACGGCGGCAACTCTTCAAAATGGATTAAAAAAAGCAGCCCGCCGGTTGAGATAGCCGGATTATTGTATGAATATCATTGGTATGAACATCCCGATATCGGTCGGGTGGAAATAAAACAGAAGCAAATAAGCTGATTATGATTGTAAGATTAAATAAAAAATATGGAAATTATCCGGATCTGACATACGGAGAATATTATGTTGTGATCGGAATTGAAGCAGATGATTTTCGACTGCTGAATGATCTGGGACGCCCCTATCTTTATCCGCATCAGCTCTTTGAAGTTGCTAATTCTCAAATCCCTTGTGACTGGATAACAGAAACAGGTGAAGACGGTGAGAAATATGCCTATCCGTCATTACTGAACCGTGAAGGATTTTTTGAAGATTTTTTTGACGGGGAAGAAAAAGCAATCACCGCATTCTGGAGAGTTGTCAATCAGCAGCTTATCATTGCAGCGGAAGCTGTTTAAGCGTTGAGTAAAGAAGGATACAATCTTTTCAGGTCATTCGGAACCCTGAACGTGACGCTGAGGTTATAAGCAGAGACGCAAGATTTTGCGTCTCTGCGACAATCGGCGGATCAGACGCAAAATGTTGCGCCTCTGCGGCTCAACTGCTTTTGTAGAGTCTCAGGCTGTTTGAGACAACCGTGATGCTGCTGAACGACATGGCAAAAGCCGCTAAAATCGGATGCAGTTGCCGCAGAAAATCCGGCATAAATTCAAACGGATGCAGCACGCCTGCGGCAATCGGAATCAGAATGATATTGTAGAAAAAAGCCCAGAAAAGATTCTGCCGGATGGTTCGCATCGTGGAACGACTCAGGGCAATTGCCTTGCTGACGCCGCTCAGACTGCCGCCGGAGAGAATCACATCCGCGGTTTCAATGGCAACATCGGTTCCCGTGCCGATGGCAATGCCCACATCCGCCTGCGCCAGCGCGGGCGCATCGTTGATGCCGTCGCCGACCATAGCGACTTTTTTGCCTCTTTCCTGAAGTTCTTTCACTTTTAAAGATTTCTCTTCAGGCTGCACTTCGGCAAAAATATCGTCAATCTTTACCTGTGAGGCAATGGCTCGCGCGGTCTGAAGATTGTCTCCTGTGAGCATTATGACCTCAAGATGCTGACGGTGCAGTTCTTCGACCGCTTGCGCAGACTCCGGCTTCAAGGTGTCTGCCACAGCAATGACGCCTGCAATCTCTTTGCAGCCAACCAGCATCACGGTCTTGCCCTGTTCCTGCAATTGCCGAATGTCTTGTCTCACATTTTCAAAAGAAATATTCATCTGCTCAAACCAGCCGGGCTTTCCCACAAATATCTCTTTATCTTCAATCATCGCCTGAACGCCCAATCCTCCCCATGCTTTGAATGACTCAGGCGCAATGAGCGATATGCTTTCAGATTCCGCTTCCCGGACAATCGCTTTGCCGACGGGATGCTCCGAGCCTTTTTCCACCGAAGCCGCTGCCTTGAGAAGCGATTCCCGGTTCTCAAAAAATGCGCCGACTGTGAGCAAATCCGTTACTTGGGGTTTTCCCTGCGTGAGCGTGCCGGTTTTGTCCAAAACAATGACTTCAAGATGCGCGGCGGTTTCAAGGGCGTGGCTGTTTTTAAACAGAATGCCTTTTTCCGCGCCGTTGCCGGTCCCTGCCATGATGGCAGTAGGCGTGGCAAGCCC